>JANRLU010000093.1:0-2186 GCA_033762275.1 Thermonemataceae bacterium
TGATTTGGATAGATAGCGAAGAAATGCAAGCAAAAATGAATATTTATGATACTATTTTATTTGAGAAAATTCAATACTATTATGAGAATATAGAAGAAAGTATAAATAAAGTCAATAGAATAAAAGAAAATAATAAAGAAGGTTTTTGCTTAGGATATATTCAAAATTATCAATTTGAATGTTTGGGTAAACCCTACGATTTGGAATTACATATCCATGATAGGCTTAGAGATTATATGGAATGGAAAGAAAGGTTGGTAGATTTTATTGAAAGAAAGGCTTTTTTAATCATCTTTTTCGAAGAAGATGTTACTTATCGAGATAGGAACTTCGTTTCTTTTCTTCGACAGAAAGAAGGAAAGGCAGATTTTGTACAATTTCTTGAAAACTATCAAAAATTACTCCCTGAAAGTGAAATTCATCGCACTTTAGATAAATTAGTAGCTAAAGGATACTTGACACAAGTACAAGGCAATTATGAAATAACACTGAAAGGAAGGTGTATCTGAAATATGAAAAATATAATCATTAGAATAAGTAATTTGTTCGTTTTCATTTTCTTGACCCAATCTGTAGCATTTGCCCAACAAATAAGTCAAGAGGGTTAGTCAATCAAGCTCTTGCGGAGCATAAAGTAAAAGGTAAATTTTATATCTTTGATGAGGCTGGTATATATGGAAATATTATTTTTCTCACGTCCAAGCAATTCAAACTTTTGCAGTATTATGGACTGCGTTTGGATGATTAAATTTTGTTTATTTATGAAAAAAATGTTATTGATTTTTGTGTGTTTAACCCAAGTTATATGCTTGCCTTATGCCCAGAAAATCAGTCAGGAGGAATAAGTTCTTAGAGCTTGTTTCCTCCTGACATTCACAATAGGCAGAAGTGAAAAAGGGAGTAGGAACTTCACACTTTTTCAAAACAAAAAGCCTTTCTTTTGGTGAAGAAAGGCTTAAAATAATCTTGTCGGGTAGGCGGGACTTGAACCCACGACCTCTCGCACCCTAAACGAGTGCGCTACCAACTGCGCCACTACCCGAAATTGGTGGTGCAAAAGTAGAATAATAGCTTGAAATTACAAAATCTTATGGAGCTATTTTTTTAATTTTTTGTCTTTTCTCTATAGGGTTTCCATTCACCTTCGGCTTGAGCCAATCGTTCTGCTATGTGCATCAGTACCATAGGATTATGCCCTAAGCCACAATGACTGCCTATTACTTCTATGTTTTCTGTAATGGCACTTTCTTCGGCTTCTATACAGCATTTCCAAGAAACAATCCCATCAGTGCGCGTAAAGATAGCCGTAGTCGGTACAGGAGGTGTTTGGGCGATTTGGGCTACTAAGTCAGCATCTACATCTTTGATTTTTTTACCGCTTATCCACTCATAAACCCAAACAGCATTATTTTCTTCTTTGATACCTCGAAAAGGCGAACCTAAAGTAATGACTTGGCGAACCAAATCAGGCTCGGCTTTGGCTAATTCTCTCGCATATACCCCCCCCAAGCTCCAGCCTACTATACTCACTTTTCGGTTGTATTTTGCGTGAAGCCATCGGAGACGTTCTAACATCAAGCGTTCCTTTTCATCAAAATCGGCAAAGTTTCTGCCCAATTTCCAAGGATAAGCCTCATAGCCTAAGCTTTTGAGAAAACGGCGTAAAATTTCGGTAGATATATCACTTGCCATAAATCCGGGCAAAACTAAAATAGGATGTCCGTCTCCCTTTGGAAAAGAAGGGAGCATTTGGAGCAAGGGCATGAAGGCAAAATAACTTCCTAATTCTATCAGGGTGCGACTTTCAAGTAATAACAATAGCTCTGAAGGGCGGCTAATTTTGTCGTTGTCCATAGTATAATAAGAGGGGCGATAAGGGAAAACAGTTTTTAGATTGTTCATAGATTGATAAAATATACCGCCTAATTGAAGAGATTTTGTAGATAACGAAATGTTTATATTCTTTCTTGCTAAGATACTAACAATATTTACTTCTGAAAAGTTTTGAACTCTTTTTCCTATTTTTGTTCACTAAACGCTACTCAAGAAATTGAAAATAGTCATCATAGGAGGTGGTGCCGCAGGTTTTTTTGCCGCACTTACTTGTGCCGAAACCTTTCCGAAAGCCAAAATAACCATCTTAGAAAAAAGCCCAAAGTTACTCAGTAAGGTGAAAGTATCTGGTG
>JANRLU010000094.1:0-22622 GCA_033762275.1 Thermonemataceae bacterium
ATAAGGGCATCTAAAAAATCAGGATTGTCTGAATAGGACTCTAAACCCGCTTTGTCTTTGGGGGCAGTCAGTTCAAACCCCGCAGCGTAAGCTGATGCTTTTGAGATATTGTTTTGGAAATCTAAAAGATTTAACAATTCAGCGGGTACGTTCAAACCCTTAAAACCTTTGATAAAATCTTGAAATTCAATCATTTTTGTAATTTTTAATGTTGGTGGTGGTAAAAAATATATGATATTTTTTTTTAAAGCAAAAGAGCAGTATTTTTGTTTTATGTGCGAAATACAAACAAAAATAATCTGCCCTCATTGCCAAAGTTCAAAGGTAGTAAAAAATGGTCATAAAAAAATGGTACGCAAAATTTTTTATGCAAAAACTGTAGGAAACAGTTTCAGTTTTCGTATCAAAACAAGGGGGCAGACCCAAGTATTAAACATTTGATAATCAGTATGTTATTAAGAAATAGTGGCATTCGTGATATCGAAACTGTCTTGGGAGTAAGTAGAAAATGTGTACTCAATACATTACTTACTGAAGCCAAAAAATCTGTGCTTAGTCCTCGTTTAAAACATTACCCAATCTGTTCAAATAGATGAGGCGTTGGTCTTATGTTCATCAAAGAAAAAACGTTGGTTAATTTATGCCTATTGTCCTGAAACCAAAGAAGTCATTGGCTATGTTATCGGAAACAGAAGTATCAAAACTGTCAAAAAACTATACAAATTATTGGAAAATATTACAATAGATGAGTATTGTACAGATGATTGGAAGGCATTTAGAATGTATTTAAAGAGGAAAATCATCAAATAGGAAAGCACTTAACAAAAGATATTGAAGGAGTAAACACCTCATTAAGAGCCAGAAACAGAAGGTTTGTAAGACAAACTACTTGTTGCTCAAAGAAAGATGAATACCACGAAGCTGCTATCAAAATAATGTTCCAACAAAGAAATTATGCTTATCATACATTTTAAACCACCACCTAAAGTTTTTTAAAATCTGCAAGTAAAAAAATATTAAAAGCTCATAATAAATAACATATTAAATTTTAGCCTGCGGCTTCTACTTCCAGTTCTCTTAGAGCGTCTTCTTTATTTTCTGAAAGGTATTTGTTTAGTTTGTTGCGAAGTTCTTGGTAACTTAGGGCTTGTTGGATTTGTCCGTTTTTAGCAAGAGAAATTTGCCCTGTTTCTTCAGAAACAATCATTACAATCGCATCACTTACTTCACTGATACCAATAGCCGAACGATGCCTCAAGCCCATAGAAGCGGGTATTTGGTCGTTTTCAGAGACAGGCAGAATACAGCGAGCAGCTACAATCCTGCCATTTGTACCAATAATGACAGCTCCATCATGCAAAGGGCTAAATTTATTAAAAATAGACAAAAGTAATCTTTTAGAGAGCGTTGCATCAAGCATATCCCCCGAATCTGCATAGAATTTCATATCGGAGCTGCGGGCAAAGACCAACAAAGCCCCTGTATTGGTGCTGCTCATTGCTCTTGCAGCTTCCACAATGGCATTGATGTCAATTTTACTAACTTTAGTATTCTTTCGCCAAGGCATAGAAGCCCAAAAATTATCATCACCAAAAACTTGCGAACGCCCCACCAAGAGCAAAAACTTTCGTATTTCTTGCTGAAACAAGATGAGCATAGCAATAACGCCTACACCAAAAAACTGCCCTAAAATACTTCCTAAAAGTTTGAGTTGGAACAAATTGACTAACAAATACACCAAAGAAAGCAAAACTATCCCTATCAGAATTCGGATAGCCACACTGCCTTTAAGTAACTTGTAAAACTGATATACCAAGTAACTTACCAGCAGAATATCAATAATATCTATCCAACTGACCTCAACAAACCATATTTTAAATAAATATACCACTGATTCAGAATAGTTTTAACGCAATATTTCATAAAGTTTGATAGCTTCTTTGGCTTCTTTGGCATCGTGAACACGCAAAATGGAAGCTCCCTGTTGCAAAGCAAAACTATGAAGTATGCTTGTTCCATTGAGCGATGCTGCCGCATCAATACCTAAAGCCTTGTAAATCATAGACTTTCTTGATATACCTACCAAAATAGGCAATTCTAATTGATGAAAGTAAGCCAAGTTTTTCAAAAGGAAATAATTTTGCTCCAAAGTCTTAGCAAAGCCAAAACCTATATCCAAGACTATATCCTTGACCCCCAAGTTAAGTAATTTTTGTATCTTTTCATTAAAAAATTGTAAAATTTCTGATAAAATATTTTCATAATTGCTCAAATGTTGCATGGTTTGGGGATTCCCACGACTATGCATTAGTATATAAGGCACTTGTAAAGCCGCTAAAGTGTCAAACATTGTTTCGTCTAACTCTCCCCCTGAAATATCATTGATGATGCTTGCACCTATTTTTACGCTTTCTTTTGCTATTTCAGCCCTGAAGGTGTCCACAGAGATAATTGTTTCGGGAAAATGCTTTAAAATTAGCTCTAAAGTTGGTAAAACTCTATTTTTTTCTTCTTCTATGCTTATATGCAAAGCATTTGGGCGAGTAGAGTAGCCGCCAATATCTAATATTTCTACGCCTTCTTTTAATAACTTTTCGGCTTGCTGGAGTGTAGAACTTTCGTTTTGGTACTTTCCTCCATCAAAAAATGAGTCTGGAGTGATATTCAAGATGCCCATTAAGATAGGGCTTTCCAAACTCAGTAATTTCCCTCTGCAATTAAGCGTATATACATTTTTGTTTTGTATCATAATTTAAAAACTCTTTGATTTTCCTCAAAATTTTAGTTTCTTTACACGGCGAAAATACGTAAATTTTATGCAAAAAGGAAAAATAGCCTTCATTACGGGGGCAACTTCTGGAATTGGCAAAGCTACCGCTGAACTCTTTGCTCAAAAAGGAATCAAATTGATACTTTGTGGTAGGAGGGAAGATAAATTGGAACTCTTGAAAACTGAGTTAGCCAAGCAAACAGAAGTAATTACATTGGCTTTTGATGTAAGAAATGCTGAAGAGGCGAGCGAAAAAATAGCTTCCTTAACAGAAGAATGGAGAAACATTGATATTTTGATAAATAATGCTGGAAATGCCCACGGCTTAGACCCCATCCAAAGTGGAAATTGGGAAGATTGGGACGCAATGATGGATATCAATGTAAAGGGTTTATTGTATATTTCCCGAATCATCACACCACGAATGGTAGATAGAAAAACGGGGCATATCATCAATATAGGCTCTATTGCGGGTAAGGAGGTCTACCCCAATGGCAACGTATATTGTGCTTCCAAGCATGCTGTAGACGCTCTTACCAAAGGAATGCGAATGGATTTGAATCCTTATGGTATTAAAGTAACCCAAATTGCCCCAGGCTTAGTAGAAACGGAATTCTCTCTGGTACGCTTCAAAGGTGATGAACAAAGGGCTAAAAAAGTGTATGAGGGTTTCTTGCCACTCACAGCCGCTGATATTGCTGATAGTATTTGGTATGCTGTTTCGGCTCCTGCTCACGTACAAATAGCCGACTTGCTAATATTACCAACTGCCCAAGCCTCTGCGGGTATTATTAAAAAAGATATATAGTCATGAAGCATCAACCTCTTATAGCCCCATCTTTATTAGCCGCTGATTTTGGAAATTTGCAAAAAGCTGTAGAGATTCTTAATGAAAGCCAAGCCGATTGGTTACACTTAGACATTATGGACGGGCTTTTTGTTCCTAATATTTCTTTCGGAATGCCTGTTTGTGAGGCAATTAGTAAGGTAGCAAAAAAACCTTTAGACTTTCATTTGATGATAGAAAAGCCAGAACGTTATGTTGCTACGTTCAAAGAGATGGGGGCAGAGATTATCTCTGTACATGCGGAGGCTTGCCCACATTTGCACCGCAATATACAGCAAATCAAAGATATGGGCTGTAAGGCTGGCGTAGCCCTAAATCCTCATACGCCTATCAATGTTTTGGAAAACTTACTCAATGAGATAGACCTTGTTTGTGTAATGTCAGTAAATCCGGGTTTTGGGGGGCAAAAATTTATTGCACAAACCTACCAGAAGGTTCGCCAGCTCAAAGAAATGATTGTGAGAGCAAATGCAAACGTTTTGATAGAAATAGATGGTGGGGTAAATAGCCAAAATGCTCCCTTACTTTTAGATGCAGGGGCTGATGTATTGGTGGCTGGTAGTTTCGTTTTTGGTGCGGAAAACCCCAAACAAGTGATTACTGAGCTAAAAAGTTGGATAGTATCTTGATGGTTGTACGTTTTTCTTCTGTTATTTTATTTTTTTATTTACTTTCGCTGTTCGCTTTTGCATTCACGCTTCCAATTGATAAGCTTATAGGCGTAAATAGTGTGGCTCTGATATTGCTTTCAGCGACTTGGCTTGTAGATACCTCTTGGCGAAATAAATGGCAAAATATTCGTAGAGAGCCTTATATTTGGGGCTGGATAGCTTATTTTTTGATTGTATTAGTGGGCTTAATTTATACAGAGCCCAAGAACTTAGCTTGGGGGGTAGAAATTCTTCAAAGAAAGTTGCCTTTAATGGCTTTGCCACTTATTTTACTGAGTACCAATTTCTTAAAAAATATTTGGATAGATAGATTGCTGAAAATATTTGTGTGGGCTTTGGCAGGAGTTGCTGTTTTTGCTCTACTGCGTGCTTTCTATGCCTTTCAGCAAGAAAAAGATATGAATGTTTTTTACAATGAGAAGCTTGCATCTTGGGTAAGAATGTCAGGGATTTATTTGGCTGTAATGATTGGGACGGCACTATTGATAGTTTCAGAGCATATATTACCTACTATTTTTCGTAGAAAGGAAAAATTTGTGTGGTTTTTAATTACATTCCTTCTTCTTATTTTACTTTTTATGCTCAATATCCGAATGGCTATTGGTGCTTTGCTGGTGGTATATATTTTTATTTGGATTAACAAATTCCGTTGGCGTGGTATAGCTGTAGCTTTTGGAGTAATTTTGGTGGCTACCATTATTATTACAAGTAATAGAACTTTTTACAAGAAGTTTTATGAAGCTATCAATATGGAGGAACGTATCATTGTAGGGGGGAAACAAGACCATTCTTTGGCTAAAATATGGGGAGGTAGGGCTATTCGTTTTGCTATTTGGGAATGTGCTTGGGAGGTTGTGGAAGGTAATTTCTGGTATGGTGTGGGTACTGGTGATGTGCAAACAAGTTTGCAGCAATCCTATGAAGAAAATAATTTCTTGTTTGCTTCTCGTTACAACGAGTTTAATGCCCATAATCAGTTTTTGGAAACACAATTAAGCGTAGGCATTATAGGGTTTTTGCTATTATTGTTTAACTTTATTTACTTATTTATCAGAGGATTAAGAAAAGGAAGTTTGCTTATTTTTGCTTTTACGCTTTATATTTTTCTTAATAGCCTCACTGAAAGTTTTTTAGAACGCCAAAAAGGGATTACGCTTTATGCTTTTATTGCAGCCATTTTATTACTTCATCAAAGAAACAAAGCTGAAACAGCAAAATAAAATATTTAAAGCATTATTTTGGCTTCCTCTAAAACCCTCTCATAGAAACTTTCATATTTTGGTAAAATTTTGGAAAGCTCAAATTCTTTCGCTCTTGCCAAGGCATTAGCCTTGAAAGTTGGTAAATGTTCATCTTGTAATATCCATAAAGTATTACGTACCATATCCGCAATATCACCTACTTCGCTCAAAAAACCTGTAATTCCATGCAAATTTAGCTCAGGTAAACCGCCCACATTGGAAGAAATAACAGGAACTTCGCAAGCCATAGCTTCCAAAGCAGCCAAACCAAAACTTTCTGTTTCAGAGGGCATCAAAAACACATCAGCCACAGAAAGTACCTCTTCTACAGCATCTAATTTACCTAAAAAATACACACATCTATCCAAATGCAACTCTCTACAAAGTTGTTCTATTTTGGGTCTTTCGGGTCCATCGCCTACAAGGAGTAGTTTTGCTGCTTGTATTTTTTTTACTTCGGCAAATACTCTGATAATATCCTCTATACGTTTTACTTTTCTAAAGTTAGAGGTGTGCACTAAAAGTTTTTCATTATTAGGGCAAATCGCTTTCTTAAAGTGGTCTTTTTTCTGTCTTTTGAAACGTTCTAAATCAATAAAATTTGGAATAACTTCTATGTGTTTATCTATATGAAAATGTTCTATGGTATCCAACTTCAAACTTTCTGAAACAGTAGTAACACCATCAGAGAGATTGATGCTATGAGTAACAACAGGAGCAAAAGAGGGGTCTTTTCCTACAAGTGTGATGTCTGTTCCGTGTAAGGTAGTAACCACAGGTATATAAATTCCTTTACTCTGTAAAATTTGCCTTGCCAAAATAGCCGCAGAAGCGTGTGGAATGGCATAATGCACATGTAAAATATCTAAGTGTGTATTACTTACCACGTCCACCATTTTACTCGTAAGGGCTAACTCGTAGGGGGCGTGCTGGAAAAGCGGATAATTAGGAATGTATACTTCGTGGTATAAAATATTCTCATTAAAGAAATCAAGGCGAACAGGCTGAGAGTACGTAATAAAGTGTATCTCGTGCCCTTTTTTTGCCAAGGCTTTCCCCAATTCCGTAGCTACCACGCCACTTCCTCCAAAAGTAGGATAACATACCACGCCAATCTTCATAAAAATTATATTTATTAGATGTAAAAACTCTTTTGATTATTATCATAACAAAAAAAGATACTTTTAGTTTAGAAAGCATCAAGAACGATAAACCTCTAAGGGGTATTTTAATCTTAACTTGTTGATAATAAATTTTTTACGCATTTCAAAACTATTCGTATGCATTTGCCCAAAAGTGTGCATAAGTTCTTCCCAAAGTGTATTTTCTTTCTCTTTTAAAGATTGCCAGTTGATATTTTTTTTCTCTAAATATTGTGCTAAGGTTATTTCTTCCATTTATATAAAATTAAAAATTATACTGTAGTCCTGCTCCAATGCCAATAGAAAACAGATTTTTTTGGGTAAAGGCAGAATTTTGTAAGGAAGGTACAAAATTTTTACGAAACTGAGGATTGATGTTAAGCCAAGTTTTCGCCCCAACACGATACCCTAAAGATAACTCACTAAGAGCTAACCACTGTACATTTTGAAGATTTTGCTTTGCGTCTACTTTTACAGAGCTACCTTCCTGAGCGAAGTTATTACTAAGCAAAAAAGAGGCTTCTGTACCTAAGGCTACGCCATAACGCCATTTGTTTTTTTCTTTCTGAAAGCCTATTTTTAGGGGAATTTGCAGATAAGAACCGCGTTGAAAATAAGTTTTCTCTTGACTCAGAGGTTTAGCCTGATTAGCTTCGATATTGCTATTGAGCAAATTGGTATAATTATTTTCGCTTGCAATAGGCGGGTTTTCACTATAACCGCTTATCAGAGGAGCAGGTTGTGTAGAAAAACTTTTCAACGAGGCTATATTTTGCTGGTAATATAAACCAGAACTGATATAAAAATTAGGATGAAATTGATACTGAAAATCTATGCCTGCTCGCCACGAAAACAGATGCCGATAGGAATCAAGTTCTTTTTGAATATTTTTATCTTTTTGAGCTGTGCTATTGTCTGCCAGCATTACTCTACCGCTAAGAGCAGGCTCTTGCAGGGTGGGCGTGTACTCAAAAGTAGAAAAATTTTGAAGAGCTGTAAAGTTTTGCCCCAAACGCCAACGCCGCATTTTGGGTTTTCCTAATTTGTGTTGGGCTAAAAGAGGCGTATCTTTCTTTAGAAGGTTTGTATGTTCTTCTTTTTCCCCTAATTCGTAGCTGGCTTTTGCAAAAAATATAGCTTCTGAGGGAGGGTTTTGCGTCAGAAAATTATTCTTATTGATTTTTTTAATTGTTTTGCCAATATTCTGTGTAGTATTAGTTAATAACGAAATATCATTGGTACGAGTAGTTTCATTTTTTTTGTAAGCAAAACGCTGGTATGTCTCACCTACGAAGAGCCACACAAATCTACCATCGCCAAGTATGAGAGGAAGAAATACCAATACGGCTAAGGCAATCCATTGTCTTTTATTTATTGCCCTTACTTTTTGATTGTTTTGTGCAAGTTCCTGAGCAATATTTTCCCACACAAGTTCACTGGGGCTTACTTGGGAATTTAGCATTTTATTTCGCCACTCTTGCTCAAAGTTCTTCATTCAAAATAAGGTTATAATAGCGTTTAAGTGTAATATAAAAACTAACGAATAGTCTTATTATTGTCTAACAAAACCATTTTCTTTATACTTTCTTGCTCTATGCGTTCTCTCAGTATTTGTTTGGCTCTTGCGTATTGCGATTTAGAAGTTCCTTCGCTGATATCCAACATATTGGCTATTTCTTGGTGCTGATAACCCTCTATCGCATATAGGTTGAATACCACCCTATAACGAGGAGCTAATTCTTGTATCATTTTTAATAAATCTTCGTAATGTAAGGCACTGAGCAGTTCGGTACTTTCGTGATAGCTTTCAGGCAAATCCTCTACATCAAGAGCGGGAAATAAGTACAATTTGCTTCTGTTTTGCTTGAGAGCTGTGTGAATGATAATTGTTTTTATCCAATGCTCCAAAGATGACTCTCCTCTGAAATTATTTATGTGTTTGAAAATTTTGATAAAGCCCTCTTGTAGCACATCCTCCGCCTCAAGTCTGCCATTGGTATAACGCAAAGCTACGGCAAGCATTTTAGGAGCAAAACGCTCGTAAAGTTGCCTTTGAGCTTTTGGCGATTGCTTTTGGCAAGCCTCTATCAGTGTCTTTTCATCAATGCACACGCTTATTTTATTATTTGGTACAAATATAAAAAAATAAATGAAAACTATGATTAAAAATGAGAAAAGTCTTTCCCTTCTTTGATAAATATCAGGCTCTTATATTTGATTTTGAAGATTTTATTATGCTATTTAGCAAAAAAACACAAAATATTATGAGCAATTACGTTTCAATAGAAAAAGCCCTTTCAGTTGTGAAAGCTGGGCAACGTATTTTTTTTCACGGAGTAGCCGCTAATCCTCGTTTTTTGGTAGAGAAATTTGGGGAGTATATTTTGGCTAACGATATACGAAATTTAGAGGTTTTGGCATTCTCTCCCTTTGGAGCTTTTGCTTTGGCAGATGAGAAATATGCTAATCACTTGAAAATAAACTCTTTGTTTATTTCTGATTCTGTGCGTCCTGCCATTGATGCAGGTAGAGCCTCTTATATTCCCGTATTTTTGAGTGAAATTCCCGAACTTTTTCTCAATGATTTGCTCCCTACAGATGTTGCGTTTTTTAATGTGTCTCCGCCAGACGCTCACGGTTTTTGTACTCTGGGTGTATCGGTAGATGTGGCTATTTCAGTGATTAAAAAAGCGAAAGTCTGCATCGCTCAAATCAATCCACAAATGCCCCGTACGCACGGAGATGGCTTTGTGCATATCAGTAAATTTGATTATGCTTTTGAGTATGATGAGCCACTACCCGAAATTCCCCCTTTGGAAATCAGCGAAGTGGAAATGCAAATAGGCAAGCATTGTGCAGGATTGATTGAAGATGGCTCCACGATGCAGATGGGTATTGGAGGGATTCCAAACGCTGTTTTGGCAAACCTTGGTAATCATAAAGATTTGGGTATTCATACCGAAATGTTCTCTGACGGGGTCGTTCCTTTGGTAGAGAAGGGCGTTATTACGGGGAAAAACAAAGTAAAACATCCCGGAAAAATTGTAGCTTGCTTTGTAATGGGAACAAAAAAAGTCTATGATTTTATCCACGATAACCCTTTGGTAGCTATGTTGGATACCAATTATACGAATGAAGATTCTGTAATTCGTCAGAATCCTAAGGCAATAGCTATCAATAGTGCTATTGAGATAGACCTTTTGGGGCAGGTAGCCGCTGATACTATTGGGTTAAGGCAGTATTCGGGGATTGGTGGGCAAATGGACTTTATTCGTGGTTCAGCTTTATCGCCTGGCGGAAAACCTATTATTGCTTTGCCCTCGCTTACCAACAAAGGGCAGTCGAGAATAACAGCCTTACTTAAAGGAGGAGCATCTGTAACAACCACCAGAGCTCACGTGCATTATGTAGTAACAGAGTACGGGGTAGCTTATTTATTTGGTAAAAACATTAAACAAAGAGCGAAAGCCTTGATTGATATAGCTCATCCAAGCCACAGAGAAGAGCTTGAAAAACAAGCTTTTGAGAGAATAAAAATGTACTGGTAGTAAATGCACATGGGCAAGTCTCTGAAAATGAGGCTTGCCTGTGAAAATAGTCAGATTGTATGTTAGCATTAATTTCTGAAAAATAATATTTTCAAAAAAGATAGCTTTTTTATCTACCTTTGTGCCAGCGGTTATATGAGTTAGATTAGACTTTTCCCAAACCTTATTCTCATTTAGTCGCTGGTTATTTTTTTAGAATGTATTAGTTGAGAGAAAAATAAAAATATGAAAAAAAGTCTTTTTTTTGTTATCCTTGCCTTATTTTCCGCTTGTCAATCTACTCAAAATGAATCTTCATTAGAAAAAGATAGAAATATTGCTAATGATGCTATTGAGGTGAATGCTACCCAAATAAAGACAATGGGTATAGAGTTTTCTAAGTTAGAGCAAAGCCCAATGAATGAAGTCGTAGTGGCTAATGGCGTGGTAGATGTTCCGCCAGAAAGTAGAGCTATTGTTACTGCAAAGATGGAAGGTTTTGTGCAAAAATGTGATTGGATAATAGGCGATTTTGTACAGAAAGGACAGGAACTTACTATTTTGGAAAATTCTCGTCTTATTCTATTACAAGAAGATTATCTTCAGACAAAAAATCAGATTATATTTTTGGAACAAGAGTACAAAAGGCAACAAGAACTACTTGATAATGAGGCAGGTGCTAAAAAGAATTTTCAGAAAATAACCGTAGACTTACAAAGTGCAAAAATAAAACTGGCAAGTTTAGAAAAGCAATTATCATTTGTAGGTATTAATGCTAAAAATATTCATATCAATACGATTTCCCCGCGTTTTGTGGTAGTAGCCCCTATTTCAGGATACATCAAGAGTATCAATGTGGCTCGGGGGCAGAGCGTTCTTGCCGAAACAGTTTTGTTTGAAATTACTAGTAAGGAACACTTACACATAGAACTACAAGTTTTTGAGAAGGACATAAAAAAAATACAAAAAGGTCAAAAAGTTTATTTTCAAATCCCCAACTTAGGAGAGGATATTCTAGAGGGTGAAGTTTTTTTGATAGGTCAGAATTTTGATATTGAAAGTAAAACTGTAAATATTCACGTACATTTTGACGAAAATAAAGCAAGTTCGTTTTTGCCCAATATGTACGTAAACGCTCGTATTGTTGTGGGAAATGCCAAAGAATGGATACTACCTGATGCTTCAATTCTTGAGGAAGGGGAAGAAAAAATTATTTATTATACAACCAACCAGAAACAGTTTTTTGCTGCCCCAATAAAAATAAAAAATAGGGAAAGTGGTTTCTCATCTTTTGAATTTATCAAGCCGATTCCCTCCAACGCTCTTATTGTGAGTAAAGGGGCAAGCTATTTGCAATCAAATACAGAAGAAGAATAATTTTACTCAAATCGGAGGGCTTCGATGGGGTCGAGGCGGGAGGCTTTGTAAGAAGGGTAAAATCCTGCTATCACTCCTACGATTATACAAACAACAACTCCTACAAACATCCAAAACCAAGGAACAAAAAAGTGTTGAGAACCAAGAAGTTGGGCTACACCATTTCCTGCTAAAATACCAAAAATAATGCCTGCTACACCACCTAATTGGCAAATTACAATGGCTTCAATTAAAAATTGCTCTTGGATACGGCGAGGCGTTGCCCCTAAAGCTTTTCGGATACCAATTTCTCGTGTACGCTCTGTTACCGAAACCAACATGATGTTCATTAAACCAATGGAAGCTCCCATAAGAGTAATGAATCCTACCAAAAAACCACCAATTTTCAGATAACCTGTAACCTCTCCCATACTTTCAGCCAAAGTTTCACTTTTTTTAATTTCAAAAGAATCTTCTGTATTGGGCAAATCGTGGCGTATTTTTCGCATCAAGCCCCGAGCTTCGTCCATTACCTGATTAAATTCTGCGGGATTGAGTACCTTTACTTTAATATCAAAACTAATATCTTCGCTTCTAAGCACTGTACGAGCATTTTCTAAAGGAATAAGCACGCTTCTATCGCCAACAGCCCCACCCATATTACCGCCTTTTTTCTCCAAAACGCCCACAACTTGGTATCTTTTACCCAGCATCGTAATGAAACGATTGATAGGGTTAGATTTTGGAAAAAGTTTATCGGCTATTTCGCTACCAATAATTGCCGTAGCAGCACCATTCTCAACCTCCTGAGCAAATAAATTCCTTCCAAATTTTATTTCTAAGCCTTGCTGACCTAAATAATTTTCATCTATTCCTAATACTTGCGAATTGGGATTCGTGCTTATGGAGCCATATTTTACCTCTGCATTGAAGGTTACAAATACCGAAATACCTATCACGCCCGAAAAAGACATTTTTTGCTTCAATTCTTTAGCTTCATAATGCCTGATAGGAGGGCTGACAGGCTTTTTACGCCCCCCTCTTTGGTGTTTATTTTGAGCTGTTTTTTGTCCTATATCAAAAGAATTAGCTCCTAAATCTGCAAAGCTATCATTTACGGAGGCTTGTATGCCATCAACGGCGGTAAGTATACCCACCAAAGCCATTATTCCTATGGCAATAATCAGGGCGGTAAGTACCGTACGCAAGGTGTTTTCGCGAATAGAGTTAAGGGCGACTTTTATATTCTCTAAAAAATTCATTTTTTTATATAATTATTGCCCATAGATAACTCAAAAAAATAGTTTTTTAGTATCATTTTACCTATATTTTTCAAAATAAAGCTAAATTGCAGGCGTAAAAAACATTCAAAAATGTATTTGATAGAGAAATTTGCACAAAAAAAGATTATTTTAGCCTCCGCCTCGCCACGCCGCAAGCAGCTTTTGGAGGCTCTCAATATTCCTTTTAGGGTAGAAAGTAAGCAAACAGAAGAAAGCTTTTCTGAACAGATGTTGGCTGCCGAAGTGCCAATATTTTTGGCAGAAAAAAAGGCAATAGCTTTCTTTGAGCAAATAAGTAATGAAGAAATTGTTATCTCCGCAGATACCATCGTAATTATTGATAATCAAATACTTAATAAACCCTCCTCAAAGGTAGAAGCCCAAAAGATGTTGGAAAAACTTTCAGGAAGAATGCACGAAGTTATCACGGGATTTTGTATTCTTTCCAAACAGAAAAAAGTAGTCTCATCTGATACTACGAAAGTATTTTTTAGAAAACTTACTACCGAAGAAATGAGTTATTACATAGGAAATCAAGAACCCTACGATAAGGCAGGTGCTTATGGAGCTCAGGATTGGCTTGGAATGGTGGGAATAGAAAGAATAGAAGGCTCTTATTTCAATGTAATGGGACTACCTGTGCATTTACTTTACCAAGAATTACTGAACTTTTAGTGATGAATACCTACGGAACATTATTTAGAATAAGTACTTTTGGCGAATCTCACGGCGAGGCAGTTGGGGTAATGATTGACGGTTGCCCTGTTGGGCTTGAGGTTGATGAAAGTTTTATTCAAAATGAATTAGACAGACGCAAACCGGGGCAATCTGCCATCGTGAGTCAGCGTAAGGAAACAGATAAAGTGCAAATTCTTTCAGGGGTTTTTGAAGGAAAAACAACAGGAATGCCCCTATTACTTTTGGTAAAGAATGAAAATGCCAAAAGTCAGGATTACGCTCATATTGCTGATAAATATCGCCCTTCTCACGCTGATTATACTTACCAAATGAAATATGGTTTTAGAGATTATAGGGGTGGCGGAAGAAGCTCGGCAAGGGAAACTCTTGCTCGAGTAGCCGCAGGGGCAATAGCCAAATTATTACTTCGTAAGTTAGGAGTATCTATTCAGGCTTACGTTTCGCAAGTAGGAAAGATAAAACTTCAAAAAAACTACCAAAATTTAGATTTGACACTCACCGAAACCAATGAAATTCGTTGCCCTGATATAGAAATAGCTACTACTATGATCAATTATATCAAAGATATTCGCAAGGCTGGCGATACGGTAGGGGGAGTAGTGAGTTGTGTATGCAAAAATATTCCTATAGGTTTAGGAGAACCTGTTTTTGATAAACTACACGCCGAACTTGGCAAGGCAATGCTTTCTATCAATGCAGTAAAAGGTTTTGAGTATGGCGAAGGCTTTGCCGCCGCTGAAAGTTTAGGTTCAGAACTTAATGACGTATTTTCGGCAGAAAATGGTCAAATAAGGACACTTAGCAATCATTCGGGTGGCATACAAGGGGGTATCACGAATGGAGAAGATATTTATTTCAGGGTAGCTTTCAAACCTGTGGCAACGCTCATGCAAAATCAAGAAAGTATTAACCAAATAGGCGAAAAAGTAATTGTGGAGGGTAAAGGTCGCCACGACCCTTGTGTTGTACCTCGTGCTGTGCCTATCGTAGAAGCTATGGCTGCTTTGGTATTAGCAGATTTTTATTTAAGAAACAAAGTTTGGCAATCATAACAAACTTTTGTTTTCTTCGTTTAGTCATTATAATTAAAGAAATCCAATGCAATCACTCAATTATCTCAATAAATATCTTTGGAAATACAAACACCTACTCTTTTTGGGTATTTTATTTACAATTATTTCTAACTTTTTTCTTATTTTACCTGCTCAGGTGGTTCGCTACGCCTTTAATGCCGTAGAGGAAACGATAGAGTGGTTCTTCTTGCTCAAAGGTTTTGATAGCCAAAGAGTAATGGAGGAGGCTTTCACAAGAAATATCTTGATTTATGGAGTTATTATTTTGTTGATGGCTTTGTTAAGGGGATTTTTCTTGTTTTTGGTAAGGCAAACGCTCATTGTGATGTCTCGTTTTATTGAATATGACCTCAAAAGCGAAATTTATCAGCATTACCAAACTTTACCGCTTAGTTTTTATAGGAAAAACAAAACTGGTGATTTGATGGCTCGTATCTCCGAAGATGTCAGTCAAGTGAGAATGTACTTGGGACCAGGCATTATGTATGGAATCAATTTGGTGGCTTTATTTTTGATGGTCATTCCTTATATGATAGCTGTAGACTATAAGCTGACTTTGTATAGTTTGTTACCCTTGCCTTTTCTTTCAGTGAGTATTTATATCGTCAATAACATCATCAATAGACGTTCGGAGCAAATACAACAAAGCTTATCCAAGCTTTCCTCATTCGTACAAGAGGCTTTTTCTGGAATTAGAGTAATAAAAGCCTATGCTCGTGAGAAAGATTCTACTCAAAACTTCGTATCGGAAAGTGATAACTATCGGAAAAAATCGCTCAAATTAATTACAGCAGAGGCTTGGTTTTATCCTTTGGTATTAAGTTTGATAGGTTTAAGTAATATTTTGGTGGTATATGTAGGTGGTTTAGAGGTATTAGCGGGTACGCTTAGTAAAGGTAACATTGCTGAGTTTATTTTGTACCTAAATATGATGATTTGGCCTGTAACTTCTTTAGGTTGGATTGCCAGCATTATTCAGAAAGCTTCTGTTTCACAAAGAAGAATCAATGAATTTTTGTCTGTAAAAACAGATATTGTATCTTCACAACAACTCAAAAAAGAACTAAAAGGGGCAATTACATTCAAAAATGTATCATTTATCTATCCTGATACACATATTCAGGCTCTCAAAAATATAAGTTTTGAACTAAAAACGGGTGAATCTATAGCTATTTTGGGTAGTACGGGTTCGGGGAAAAGCACTATAGCTAATCTTATTTGTAGAATGTATGATGCGACTGAAGGCGAAATATTGATAGATGGTATTCCTATCAATACTTATGATTTGCAGCATCTACGCAGACAAATTGGTTATGTGCCACAAGATGTTTTCTTGTTTTCTGATACAATCGCCAATAATATTTCATTTGGCTTACCAAATGCAGACCCTAAACACATTATACAGGCGGCTCAGTGGGCTGATGTCTACAAAAATATAATGGATTTCCCACTACAATTTAACACTTTGGTAGGAGAACGGGGCATTACACTATCAGGCGGACAAAAGCAACGTGTTTCTATTGCGAGAGCCCTTATCAAAAATCCAAGTATTATGCTTCTAGATGATTGTCTATCGGCTGTAGATACCAAAACAGAGAATGCTATTCTTAACCAATTACAAAGTTTGATGCAAAATAAAACATCTGTTATTATTTCTCATCGTATATCTTCAGCGAAGTTGGCTACCAAAATACTTATGATGGATAAAGGGAGAGTGGTAGAGCAAGGCACACATGAAGAGCTTTTGGCAATGAAAGGAGTCTATAAAGAACTTTATGACAAACAACTCCAAAGCGAAGTAGTGGAGTAGAAACCTTTTATTTTTTTAGAGAGATTTCTTGCGTAAATGAGGTTTTAGAGGAAGAACTCCTCTAAAACCTCATTTTTTATTTATTTATTTAAGGCGTTTTTGAAGTAATCCAAAGTAATTTTTAGCCCTTCAGAGCGTGAAAACTTTGGCTCCCAATCAAGAACTTCTTTGGCTCGGCTGATGTCTGGTTTGCGTTGTTTGGGGTCATCTTTTGGTAGTTCTTTGAATACAATTTGAGAGGTTGAGCCTGTAAGAGCCAAAATTTCTTTAGCAAATTCAAGCAAAGTAATTTCTTCAGGGTTACCAATATTTACGGGCTGTGTATAATCGCTGAGTAACAAACGATAAATGCCCTCCACCAAATCATCTACATAACAGAATGAACGAGTTTGCAGACCATTGCCAAAAACTGTAATATCCTCTCCATTAAGAGCTTGGCTCATAAAAGCGGGTAAGGCTCTGCCATCATCTAAACGCATTCTTGGACCAAAGGTATTAAAAATACGAACAATCCTTGTTTCTAATCCGTGATAGGTATGATAAGCCATTGTGATAGCTTCCTGAAAACGTTTGGCTTCATCATAAACGCCTCTGGGTCCGATAGGATTTACATTGCCCCAATAATCTTCATTTTGGGGGTGTACCAGTGGGTCGCCGTACACCTCAGAGGTAGAAGCTACTAAAATACGAGCTTTTTTAGCTTTAGCCAAACCCAACAGGTTATGTGTGCCTAAAGAGCCTACTTTAAGTGTTTGTATGGGTATTTTGAGGTAGTCAATAGGGCTTGCTGGCGAGGCAAAATGAAGGATATAGTCTAAGTTGCCGGGTACGTGTACAAACTTAGAAACATCGTGATGATAAAATTCAAACTCTTTGAGTTTAAAAAGATGCTCAATGTTCGCCAAATTACCTGTAATGAGGTTATCCATTCCAACTACCTGATAGCCTTCTTTGATAAACCTGTCGCAAAGATGAGAGCCCAAAAAGCCTGCTGCACCTGTAATAAGAACTCTTTTCATTTGTTTTTTCTGCAAATTTTCTAAAAAATATTCTTAAAGAAAAACTTTTGTTCAAAATTCTTTTTCAATCAAATAATTTGTGTATTTTTGCTATTATTCAATTAAAAAAACGCTCATTTATGAACAATCTATTTGAAAATTTAACGGGCTTAGTCCAAGGAGATACAGCAAAAAATATTGCTAAGCAATTTAGTTTGGGTGAAGATGCCGTGCAAAAGGTAATGGCTATGGGTTTGCCAATGATATTAGGGGGGCTGAATAAAAACGTAACTAATGAGCAAGGAGCAAAAAATTTGGATACAGCTTTAGAAAAACACGATGGCAGTTTGTTGGATAACATCGGAAGTCTATTTAATGGAGGAGATGTAAGTAATTTGCTTAAAGATGGTAGCGGAATATTAGGACATGTTTTGGGTGGAACGCAGCAAAATGCTCAAAATCAGATAAGTAAAACATTAGGCTTAGATGCCAACACCGTAGGAAATATTTTATCAGTAGCAGCTCCCCTTATAATGAACTTTTTGGGGCAGCAGAAAAAACAAAATAATTTAGATGCCAATGGTGTGGCAGAGGTTATCAATAATACCACCAAACAAGCTCCAGAGCAAGAAATGGGCTTGATACAAAAGTTTTTGGACAGAGACGGAGATGGTAATGTCTTAGATGATGTAGTAGATATAGGTTCTCAACTTTTCAGTAGCTTTTTTGGCGATAAGAAAAAAGAAGAAAATAAATAAAAACGCTTTCTGTGAGATACAATAAGTTTTTGGAAGTATGAAAAAATGGCTTACATTGTTTTTGCTGATTTTGCTCCTCACAAGTACTCAGCAGAATAAAGCAAGATGGGGTTTTTTTGGGCATAAACGAATAGGACGTTTGGCTGTCTATTCTTTACCCCCCGAAATGTTTAGATTTTACAAACATTACATTACTTACCTAACAGAAGAAGCTGTAAACCCTGATGCAAGACGTTATGCAGTGGAAGGCGAGGCAGAGAGGCATTTTATAGATGTAGATGTTTATGATAAATTCTACAATGATAGTGCTGTTTATAAAATGCCTCGCTATTGGAAGCAAGCCGTAGAACAATATACAGAGGATACTTTGAAAGCATACGGAATTAATCCTTGGCACGTGCACAAAATGACACAAGAGCTTACAAGAGCCTTTCAGCAAAAAGATACCAAGAGAATTTTGCGTATTAGTGCTGATTTAGGGCATTATATTGCTGATGGAAACGTGCCTTTGCATACCACAGAAAACTACAACGGACAACTTTCTGGACAAGTCGGTATTCACGGGTTTTGGGAATCTCGATTGCCCGAACTCTATGCCGATGACTATGATGTGTTGGTAGGAAAAGCTACCTATATCAAAAATACGCAATTAGCCGCTTGGCAAAATGTAATCAATGCACACGAAGCCTTAGATTCTGTACTGCGTTTTGAGAAAGAACTGACAGCTCAGTTTCCTGAAGATAAAAAGTTTGTTTTTGAAGATAGAAATAATATTACCATTCGGACTTACTCACGTGAGTTTTCTAGAGCTTATCATCAGAGGCTCAATGGGCAAGTAGAGCGTAGATTTAAGGCTTCTGTTAAAAATGTAGCAGATTTTTGGTATACGGCTTGGGTAAATGCCGGACAACCTAACTTAGATGAGCTTATTGATGCTGATTTGGAAGAACAACTTCAAAAAGAAAGCGAACAAGAAAAAGAAAACTGGAAAAATAAGAAAATTCAAGTACGTCCCAGTGAAGAAACAAGCAGTTTGAATGATAATTATTTGGAATTTAGCCCTTGCTGCCATTTGGCACACCAAAAAAAGAGAACGAAGTAAACTTTACAACGAACTTTCTGAAAATAAACTGTGTAATTTAAGTACTTGCGGCAAAACGGCTTGCTTGTCGTCATTGTAAATAACAAAATCTGCTAATTTTATTTTTTCTTCTTCTGAGACTTGCTTTTGCATGATAGCCAAAATTTCGGCTTCGCTTCTTTGAGGGTCTCGCTTTTGCACTCGTCTAATTCTGACCTCTTGTGGAGCAAAAACCGTGATGAGTTTATCTAAGGTTTTATAGGCACCAGATTCTATCATTAGAGCGGCTTCTCGTAGTACGTAGGGGCTTTCTGCATGTTCATTTAGCCAATTTTGATAATCCTCAGCAACTTTAGGGTGTACTAAAGCGTTGATAAGTTCTCTTTTATGATTATCATTAAATACTTCTTTTGCCAAATAGCTTCTATCCAATTCCCCCTCTTTGGTGTATGCTAAATTTCCAAAGTGTTTGATAATCTCGCTTTTAAGCTCTCTATTGATACGCATTAGATATTTGGCTCTGCTGTCGGCATCATAAATAGGTATAGTTAATCTTTTAAATATCTGGCTGATAAGGCTTTTTCCCGAACCAATGCCGCCTGTAATGCCTATTTCTAATGCTTTTTTCATCTTTTTGCATTTTTTGGAGAGCAAAATAACGTATCTTTTTTAATACTTGTAATAATTAACCCTTTTTCTAATTTTTCTGAAAGCTGATTTTTTAAAGAGTCAGCTAAAATGAAATTTTTGTTGGGAGCAACTCGGCAATAAATAGGGCTTCTTTTAGGTTTTTGGAGATAATACTTAGCGATTTTCCAACCTGTACCCCATATTGTACAATCTATTTCCTTCGGAACATACACTTCTACATTGCCATCTTTTTGTAAGGTAACAGGAATGCTTATTTGATGGCTGTGCTCAGCATTGAGGGTATGAAAAACCCAAAAAAGCAAGGCAAAAGCGACACTCCAAACCATAGCTCGGAAATCACTCTGTTCCTCACCAATGAGTAACTCTTTTAACCAATGTAATATATTTCTGAAAAATTGCAATTTTATTTCTTTTGTAGCCTAATTGGAGAAAAATTTTTTTAAAAAAAAAAAAAAAAGTATTTTGCAAGACAAATAAAATATAAAATAATGAAAATACATAGCATAGACACAGGCTTATTCAAATTAGATGGTGGTGCGATGTTTGGGGTTGTACCAAAAACAATTTGGCAGAAATTAGTTCCTGCTGATACTAATAACTTATGTACTTGGGCGATGCGTTGCTTATTGATAGAGCAAGATAAACAACTCATTTTAGTAGATTGTGGAATGGGAACAAAGCAAGATGCTAAATTTTTTGGTTATTATGAACCTCACGGAGAGGCTACTTTATTACACTCTATTCATCAGGCAGGCTATAAAGCTGAAGATATTACAGATGTGATTCTTACTCATCTGCATTTTGACCATTGTGGAGGAGCAGTAGAAAGAAAGGCAGATACTTTAACACTTACTTTTCCGCAGGCAACTTATTGGTCTAACCAAGCCCATTGGGATTGGGCGACTATTCAGCCTAACCCGAGAGAGAAAGCATCTTTCCTTAAAGAAAACATTTTGCCTATCCAAGAAAGCGGGCATTTGAGGTTTGCACAACAAGGAAAATTATTTGATAATATTGAAATTATTACAGTTGACGGACATACTGAACAAATGATGCTTCCTTTGATTACCTATAATCAAACAAAATTGTTATATTGTGCTGACCTGATTCCCTCTTCGGCTCACATTCCCGTACCTTATGTGATGGGCTATGATATGCGACCATTGCAAACAATGACAGAAAAAACAGCACTTTTAGAAAAAGCCGTGAATGAAAATTGGGTATTAGTATTTGAACACGACGCTCAAACGGAGGCTTGTACGCTACAAAGCACAGAGAAAGGAATTCGTTTGAAAGAAAAATTATATATCCAAGATTTATTCTAATGTTTTTAGAAAGTTTAGCTAAAATAGTTTCAGGCTCGGTAGTAGGGTATGTTACTAATGACTTGGCAGTACAAATGCTTTTTAGAAAGCGTTTTGGCTTAGGAGGCATTGTACTAAAAACCCATACACAGTTTGTGGAGAATATCAGTGTTTTGGTAGAAAGAGATATTGTCAATCATCATACACTTAGTAGAGAGTTTGAACACGAAAATTTTAGAAAAGTAGTAGCTGATAGTGTAAATGATTTCTATGCAAATCAGCTACCTATTAGATTTACAAATTTACAAATTAGTGATATTCAGGGAGCTAATAAATCTTGGGAACTTATCAGTCAAAACTTGTTCAATAGCTTTGCTGCGGGTTTGGAGGGGTATTTGAAAGCTATTTTGCAAAATATACAAAGCTTAGATTTGATAGAAGAGCAAGAGGCTCAAGAATTGATAGCTCGTATTATAGAGAGCTTCAAAAAGATAATGAATCATATAGATATTGAATCTTCTTTGTCTCTCATTATAGAAGATGCAACCCAACATAATTTAGAAGAAATATTCGGTGAAACGCTGTATCAGAAACTTAGCCAAGATATAGGGCAAATTTTATGGCATTTCTACGAAAGTATAGTAGATAATCCTGAAGATGTATCAGAGTTGATAGGAAAGCTTTTAGCAGAGTTGAGAGAAAATAACCTCTTTACTTTACTTGCCCAAAGCCTTAGTCAGAAAAGTATTTTTGAGTTTTTGGATAAAGAACAATGGAATGCTCTCGTACAAAAATCTCTGGGGCAAATTACTCAGTTTATACATTCTGAGAAGGGCGATTTGATGATAGAAACACTTTCAAGGCTTATTGTCAGAAGTCTTTCCCAAGAAAAAATAACAATTTTTGATTTACTGAACCCACAATTAGCTGATAATTTCAAGTTGTTTTTGCAACAACAACTTCCCCAAATTTTGGAGAGTTTTATCATTTTTATACAAGCTCAAAAAGAAAAAATAGATGAGTTGATAGATGTAACTTTCCGAAATAATACCAACTATCTTTTACAAGATTGGCTTTTAGATATTTTCGTGGGAAGCATAAGCGAGAAAGCGAAAGTAGTAAAAAGAATTGTAGATTACATAGAAAATTATGATGTAGAGGAGTTGGCACAAATGGGTAGTAATTATGTGGTAGACTATCTGCAAAGAAACACACTTAGCGATATTATTGCTCAGCTAAACCCCGCCCAAGCCGAACAGATTTTGACGCTGGCTATCAAAAAAAACATAGATTTTTTATTGTTGGAGGTTAAGCCTTCTTTTTTAGATAAATATCTGGAAGCACCTATCCAAACGCTTGTGAGTTCTACACAGATTGAGCGTTTTTTGAGCGAACAGATTGAGCGTTGGCA
>JANRLU010000095.1:0-6027 GCA_033762275.1 Thermonemataceae bacterium
CCGCCGCCTCGGCCGGGACCTGAGTTTTATTTGACCATAGAAGTCAGAATGGATAATGCGATGCAAGCTCGCACACGCCTCAATGAACTTTCTCCTGTCAAAATATCCTTTAACGATATTGTAGTGAAGGCTACAGCAATGGCTCTCAAACAGCACCCAAAAGTGAACTCCTCTTGGTTAGGAGATAAAATAAGGGTGAATCACCACGTTAATGTTGGGGTGGCGATGGCAGTAGAGGAAGGCTTACTTGTGCCTGTTATTAGAAACACAGACCTTAAATCACTTTCGCAAATTGCTGCCGAAGTAAAAGATTTGAGTCAAAAAGCGAAAGATAAAAAATTACAGCCTAAAGACTGGGAAGGTAGCACCTTTACCATCAGTAATTTAGGAATGTACGGAATTGATGAGTTTACGGCTATCATCAACCCGCCAGATGCCTGTATTTTGGCTGTGGGGGGCATCAAAGAAACGGTTATTGTAGAGAAAGGTGAAATGAAAATAGCCAATATAATGAAAGTTACGCTTACTTGCGACCACCGTGTAGTAGACGGAGCAACAGGAGCAGAGTTTCTGAAAACCCTCAAGGCAAATATTGAAGAACCAATGAGAATGTTGGTGTAATATTTTTTCTAATCCATCTACAAGGCATTGAAGAGTGCTAAGCCTTGTAGGTGGTATCTAACCTAATTTTATGTATAAATGAAAAATCTCTTTTATCTCCTAATCTTTCTTTTTTTGCAAAGCACCTTGCTTCAGGCTCAATATTTTTTCAAACCTAATACTGAAACCTACGAGCTAACCAAACTGAATGAAACTGAAAATGTGGGGCATCAAATTCTGGCTGATTTTCAAAAGCAGTATTACGGAACAGATATGCTTTGGTACGAACCCAAACAAAATAAAAACAGTTATTTTCATTACAAGGGCATAGTAAAAAATACAAAGGAAGTAAAAGAGCTTTATATTCTTTGGCAAAGCTACGCCGATGGGCTTGAGTGGCGTTTTAAATTTATAGAGTTTGTGAGAACTCCAAAAGCAAATAATAAGTGGCGTGTCATAAAAAATAAAAAACTCGCAAAGGATATTAAAGAGCAAGTCGGGAAGGCTAAAAATATAGATGTATTTATCTATCAGTATGGAGATTTTTCAACCGAACAAAAATACAAGGATTTGAACTTTCAGGATAGAGTCAAAGAGATCTACTATGGCGTATACGCTGATGGAAAACTATACTTTTTTGATGAGGGGGCTAACCAACAATCTCATAATGTAGTTTTTCCTTAATGAAAAAGAAAATCATAGAAAAATGTTTGGAAATGGTGAGAGAAAAGGCGGCTCACCTAAAAAAAAATATAGATTTGGCTGTAGAGGCTTCCCAAGATGATACGAAGAGTAGTGCTGGCGATAAGTACGAAACTACAAGAGCTATGATGCAAATAGAAATTGATAATCATAGAAAAAGGCTGATAGAAACGCAAACTCTTGAAAGAAAACTTCTTGCCATAGATATCCATACACAGCCCACAAAAATAGCTATGGGGGCACTTGTTTTTACCAACAGAGGTAATTTTTTTATGAGTATTGCACTCGGAAAGCTACAGTTGTCCAATGAAGAGGCTTTTTTCGTTATTTCTCCAGACTCTCCTATTGGCAAACAGCTCATTGGGAAGATGAAAAATGATAGTTTTATATTTAATCAACAAAGCTATCAAATCCAAGAAATTTTATAGAAAATACCTCTATCTTACATAGTTTTTTCTTTTATAAAAGTAAATCTATTATCTTTACAGACATAATATGTTCTTAAAATAACGCTGCTACCCTTTTAGCTTAGAATACTTCTTCAGAGCAAAGATTGTATGAATCTACTTTTATCACACAAAAAATGGAACGAATAGCTGTTTGGTGTTGTTAAAAATAGTTGAACACTAAATTTTCACTGTTTATGCAAGAAGAAGCTCACCTCAAAGAAGTTTGTCCTACAAGCACCCAAAAGTTAATAGAACGTGGTTATGCCTTGTTGGACGTTCGTGAGAGAACCGAAACGGAGCAGCTCAAATTTATAGCTCCCAAAATTTACTACATTCCTTTTAGTGAACTTGCCCAAAGGTACGAAGAACTGCCAAAAGAAGAGAACTTTGTTGTGGCTGCTAATACAGGCTTTGATAGCGTAGAAGCAAGTATTTTCTTGTTAGCCAAAGGTTTGAAGGTACTCAATATGAAAAAGGGCTTAGCAAAATGGGTACAAAAAGGTTATGCCACAGAGGGTAACATCAACGCAGTGGATTGGCAAAACGCTATTGCTTGTTCGCATCACCATCACCGTTAAAAGTGCTTTTTGAGACGTCTAAATATACTTTCTTGTAAATCAAAGCGATATATAGAGATAAAAAAAAGAAATTTACGCAAAAAAAATTTGCAAGTATATTTTTTTTATATAAATTTGCACTCCATTTTTACGGGTGTAGTTCAAGGGTAGAATAGCGGTCTCCAAAACCGTTGATGGGAGTTCGAATCTCTCCACCCGTGCAAATTATATAATTCAATGGCGAATTTTTTAAATAAAGTAAAAAGTTTTTTCACAGAGTCTTACGATGAGTTGGTAAATAAAGTTACCTGGCTCAAGTACAGTACCCTGCAAAGCCAAACGACATTGGTGTTGGTGGCTTCCATTATATTTGCCTTAATAATAGGCTTTGTGATAGATAACGCTTTAGATTCGGGCTTGGGTTTGTGGTACAAATCAGCTTCACCTAAATAAAACCAATAGCAACAATGAGCAGCAAATTAAACTGGTATGTATTAAGGGCAGTAGCAGGGCAAGAAAAAAAAGTCAAGAGTTATATAGACACAGAAGTTGCTCGCCAAAAATTAGATGAGTTCGTGCCTCAAGTACTGATTCCAATGGAGAAAGTATATGAAGTACGTAATGGCAAAAAAAAGGTAAGAGAAAAAACATTCTTCCCAGGTTATATTTTATTGTATGCTGACCTTTCTCACGGGGAAGTGATGCACACGCTTAAAAATATACCAGGTGTTTTAGGTTTTTTGGAAGGAACAGCCCGAGAAGACGAGCAAGATGTACAAGGTAAAAAGGGGTACTCCAAACAGCCTGTCCCTTTGCGTCAGTCTGAGGTGAATAGAATTTTGGGCAGAGTAGATGAGGAGGAGGAAAGTGTGGCGAAAATGGAGTCCTCATTTATGGTAGGAGAACACATAAAAGTAATAGATGGACCTTTCAGTGGTTTTGATGCAGTAGTAGAACAAGTATTCGACGAAAGGAAAAAGCTAAACGTGATGGTGAAAGTCTTCGGAAGAAGCACACCCTTAGAGCTTAGTTATATTCAGGTAGAGAAAATAGATTAAAGAATTAGAGAAGCCTCTCAATAACAAAATGCTTTAAAAGAGCTTCCACTTTTAGAGCAGATATAAAGCTAAAAAAATAAAACGATGGCAAAAGAAGTAGCAGGGTATTTAAAACTTCAGGTAAAGGGCGGGCAAGCCAACCCTTCTCCACCAATCGGGCCTGCTTTGGGTTCGAAGGGTATCAATATTATGGAGTTTTGCAAGCAATTCAATGCTCGTACCCAAGATAAGCAAGGGCAAGTAGTGCCTGTTTTGATTACCTATTATAGCGACAAATCTTTTGAGTTTATCATAAAAACGCCTCCTACGGCTGTTTTGCTCAAAGATGCAATCAAAAAGCAAACGGGTTCTGCAGAGCCTAATCGTAAGAAAATCGGTTCGGTTACTTGGGAACAAGTAAAAGAAATTGCTGAAATCAAAATGCCTGACTTAAACTGTTTCACAGTGGAGTCGGCAATGAGAATGGTTGCTGGTACAGCTCGTAGTTTAGGTATCACGGTATCTGGTAAAGCTCCTTGGGATAATAACTAAACCGCAAAAAAGAAATGGGAAAATTGACTAAAAACTTGAAAGCGGCTCTTTCCAAATACGATAATACGAAAAGTTACTCTCTATTAGACGCTGCCAATATCTTAAAGCAAATAACTTTTACAAAGTTTGATGCTTCCATAGATATAGATGTGCGTTTGGGAGTAGACCCCCGTAAATCTGACCAAATGGTTAGAGGCGTAGTGGCTTTACCTCACGGTGTCGGAAAAGATGTGCGTGTGTTGGTACTTTGCCCTCCTGATAAAGAGGATGAAGCAAAAGCAGCAGGAGCCGACTTTGTAGGTATGGATGAGTATATCGCTAAGATAGAAGGTGGCTGGACAGACGTAGATGTTATCATCACAACGCCTACGGCTATGGCAAAAGTGGGACGTTTGGGAAAAGTATTAGGACCTCGTGGTTTGATGCCTAACCCTAAGTCTGGAACGGTAACAATGGAAGTGGGGCAAGCCGTAAAGGAAGTGAAAGCTGGTAAGATTGACTTTAAAGTTGATAAAACAGGTATTATTCACACCTCTATTGGAAAAATATCCTTCGCTCCTGATAAAATTGTTGAAAATGCAATGGAATTGATTAACGTTATCAATAAGTTGAAGCCTTCTTCGGCTAAAGGGACGTACATCAAATCTATTTCTCTCTCAACTACGATGAGTCCGGGTGTATCAATTGATAAAACTACTGTAATCTAATGATAAAAGAAGAAAAAGCAATTATTATAGAGGACTTAAAGCAAAAGTTTGCTGAGACCCCTTATTTTTACATCGTTGATGCAAGTGGATTTTCAGTAGCTCAGGATAATAACTTGAGAAGAACTTGCTTTAATGCAGGTATAGAGTACCGTGTTGTAAAAAACTCTTTGATTAAAAAGGCTTTAGAAGCTCTGGAAACAGATTATTCCCCCTTTGTAAATCAGAAAGTATTAAAGGGTTACTCTGCCTTGATGTTCGTGAGTGATGTAGGAAATAAACCTGCAAAACTACTCAAAGATTTCAGAAAGAAAAATAACACAGATAGACCCATTCTGAAAGGTGCTTCTATAGATACAGCCCTTTTCATTGGTGATAATCAGTTGGAGGTTCTTGCTAACTTGAAATCCAAAAATGAACTTATCGGTGATATTGTTGGTTTGTTGCAGTCACCTGCTCAAAATGTTGTATCTGCTCTTACAGGGCAAGGTGGCAAGATTGCAGGCATACTCAAAACCTTAGAAGAAAAAAAATCATAATTTTTAGAAATACAAGCGTATTTCAACCCTAAAAAAATAGTTTAGTTTTAAATTTAAAAATCATACAAAAATGGCAGATTTAAAAGCTTTCGCTGAACAATTAGTGAATTTGACTGTAAAAGAAGTAAATGAATTGGCTAAAATTTTGAAAGAAGAGTACGGTATTGAGCCAGCTGCTGCTGCTCCCGTGATGGTTGCTGGTGCTGCTGATGCTGGTGCTGCTGCAGTAGAAGAAAAAACTTCTTTTGATGTAATTTTGAAAGCCGCTGGACCTAATAAATTGAACGTGGTGAAACTTGTAAAAGACCTTACTGGACTTCCGCTTACAGAAGCCAAAGCAGTAGTAGACGGTGCTCCTAAAGCTATCAAAGAAGGTGTACCCAAAGATGAGGCAGAAGCTCTAAAGGCTAAACTTACTGAAGCTGGAGCTGAAGTAGAAGTAAAATAAGCTACGCTCATTGAAAAGCAGTGAGACCTAAATTTTAAAGTTATTTTAAAATTTAGGTCTATTGCCGTTTTATTAAAATATTAGATACCTTAATTTTATGCTATGCAAAAAAACCGAAAAATCTTGTATAAATATAGACTCCTTCAATGATTTTTCGGTTTTTTTCTTACATATATACGAATAAAATTCTGAATTTTTCAGAAACCAAACTCAAAAGAAATAAACAATGGCTGAAAGAATTAGTTTTGCTTCCGTTAAAACGCTTGTGGATTACCCCGATTTTCTTGACATTCAGTTGCAGTCTTTCAAAGATTTTTTCCAGTTAGAAACTCCCGCAGAAAACCGTGCCAAAGAAGGCTTGTATAAGGTTTTTATGGAAAACTTTCCGATTAGTGACTCTCGCGAAAACTTTGTCTTAGAATTTATAGATTATACCATT
>JANRLU010000096.1:0-1805 GCA_033762275.1 Thermonemataceae bacterium
GTTGTTGGTGTTTAGAAATGGCTGTCGGGTCTAAAATATAGGCTAAAATGCTCATTATCAGCCATTTCGACACCAACAACCAACTGTACAAAAAAAGGCTTGTTGGTGTCGAAAAACGCTGTAAATCAAGCCTTTAATTAGTTCGTTCTAGCGTTTTTCTAACACCAACCTTTAGCTTTGCTTCAAGAAAATAAATAGGACAAAACCTATTTGTCAATCAAATAAATAAATTGTACTTTTCGTATAGTTTATCCCCACCCAAGGCAGACTTAGAACACCAACGAAGCTTCTAGGCTTAGCCTTTGAAAAAAGTACTTTGGGTGGTTTTTCACTCAGACTCAAATAGAATTTGGAGTTTTTAGGCTCATTAACAAGGTTTTAAGTAGAGTGAAAAGGGATAAAATTTAAAAAATGTATAATCAAAAATACCAATTTTATGGAATTTTCCCAAACCATTGGCATCGATGTGAGTAAAGATTACTTAGATTTTGCGCTTTATCAAAACAATCAAAGGGCTTATTTGGCTCGAGTATCCAACCAAGTAGTTGATTTACAAAGCTTTATGGAAAGTTTGCAAAAAACTTATTCTTTTGAAAACACCCTTTTTTGTTTGGAAACGACAGGCATCTATACCCAACCTTTTTTGTTGGTGGGGATGCAAGTACAAGCCCGGATTTGGCTACAAAGTGCTTTGGAAATCAGCCAATCTTTGGGGGTGAAACGAAGTAAAAATGATGTTTTAGATGCCCAAGAGATTGCCGAATATGCCTTCCGGCAACAAGATAAAGCGCAACTTTATCAGGCGCCCGGCGTAATTTTGACAAAGATACAGGCTCTTTTGAGTCTCAGAGCTCGGCTCTTGGAGTCTTCCAAACGCTTAAAAGTGCCACTCCAAGAAGCCCAACTTTTCAGCTCCCCTAGCATTGCTACATTGTTAGACAAATGTAGTGAACATACCCTAGAGGGCATCAAGGATGATTTAAAACAGATTGAGCAAGAATTACTGGCTTTATTAGACCTAGATGAAAGGCTAAAAAAAAACTTTGAACTCATCCAATCAGTGGTTGGGGTGGGCAAATGGACCAGTTTTGAAGTCCTTTTGACAACCCAAAACTTTATGAAGTTTAAGCAAGCTGAACAATATGCTTCTTATTGTGGGGTAGTGCCTTTTGCCAAAGATTCCGGCAAGAAAAAAGGCCGAAGAAAAGTCTCTTTTTTTGCCAATAAAGCGATGAAAGCCCAATTGCATATGTGCGCACTTTCTGCCATTCGGCACGATGCAGAACTCCAAGCTTATTATGAAAGAAAAATCAAAGAAGGGAAACCTAAACTGCTCGTTTTGAATGCTGTTAGAAATAAAATTATTCTAAGAATTTTTGCTGTCATCAGAAAACAGCAAAAATATGAAAAAAAAGTACTCCAAAATTTGGATTGTTCATAGAATTCAACGGCGGGAATCATCTGATTATCAATTATTTACATACTTATCTCAGCCCTTACACCTCCTCGCCTACGGCGGTGAGTCGGAGACTACCGTAATATTAGCTTCTTGAGAAAAATTCTCAAGAAAACCTCTCTTTTCTTTACAAACTACCGTGAACAGGCAGGGCTGATTAACAAATACTTAAGCTTATATTACAGAAATAATATCATACCACAACCCTAGCAAAAAATATCGTTTATCTTGATAATAATTGATTCCTCTCTCTCCCGTCAGACATTTCAAATCCAAAACTTTATACTCATACTCTTGGAGGTAAAAATATTGCTAGTGAAGATCATCTTGTTCTCGTCTGGCATAAGGG
>JANRLU010000097.1:0-2503 GCA_033762275.1 Thermonemataceae bacterium
AGAGAATGAACAAATTGGTAAGCTAAATGGCGAACAGAAAAATCTTGTAGATAGTATTAAGGATGATACAAACCGTTTGTTGAAAATCACTGGGGAGCTATTAAACATGACTCAAGTTGAAAGCGGAAATATACAGCTCTCTATACTTCCGGTAGATCCTAAAGAAATCTTATTGTATGCCATCAATGCTAATAAAACACAAGCAGATCAGAAACAAATTACTTTTGAAATAGACTGTCCTGACGATATTTCTAAAATTCATGCAGATAGCGAAAAGACTGCGTGGGTACTCACAAACTTAATATCAAATGCTGTTCGGTACTCCTATGAAAATTCGATGATTTACTTGACCATGCGTCAAAAAGAGAATCAAGTTCAAATATCTGTTCGTGATACTGGACAAGGAATTGCACCTCAATACAAGGATAAAATATTTGACCGATATTTCCGTGTGCCAGGTACAAAAAAGGAGGGCACTGGGCTTGGTCTTGCAATCAGTAAAGAATTTATTGAAGCACAGGGCGGACGAATTACTGTTGAAAGTGAATTTGGAGCAGGAAGCACGTTTACTTTGACACTTAACAAGACTACATAGGACGACACCAACACACACTTGCAAGCACATTGCCAAAGCCGCACAAGTCAATGCACAAACCAAAGCTTTGTCAAAGAGCTTGCAAGTCGCCAACCGCAGACAAAAAATTAAAAAAATCCCTCCCCTTCTGAAATATAAAATACCCAACCGCACAAGCCGACAGCAAAGTTGACCGACAAATATTCATAACCCAAACATTATATAAAGCCCTGACAAGCAGACGAATGATAAGAACGCCAGCACCTAACAGGCGTAGCCGTTGCACAACCCCAAATTTTACAAAAAAAAATTCAAAAAACATAAAATTTCGACCTCGTTTAAGTGCTTTTAAGCGAGGTTTTTTTTTTAGTTATGGTTCAAAATTCTAAAATTTTGCTTGCTTAAATTTGAGCTAATGAAGTATTGATAGACCGTTTTTTCAAAAGCAAAACACTTCCCTTGTTTTAGGGAAATAACTTGGGCTAAAACACTTGGTTTTTTCACCACAAAACGCAAATACTTCTTCAAGTTGTAGGTTAAACTTGCCATAAGCACATGTTTGTTGGCATTTTTGATGCCTCGTGTATTGACCCGCCGCATGTTGGTAAAATTAACGAGCGTACCAATAACGGGCTCTACTGTTTTGCTTCGCACTTTAGACATTTTCTTGGCATATTTCTCGTTTTGTGTGAGTTTTTGATGCATGCGGTCATAATGTTCTTTGTGGATGCTGTCGTCTAACTTTTTAAACTTGGTACTTTTGCCACAACATTGCTCTCTTAGCGGACAATTTTTGCAGTCACTTTACTCACGCTCTATTATTTTATTTTGGTGTTCGTGAATGCTTTGCATTTCGCTACTTCTGTAGCTGCGTTTGGTGTATCCTTTGCTATCGGTTTTTTCGCCCTTGAACAGCAGTTTGGCTTGCTTGCCTCCGGGTTTGCTGCATTGATAATAGTTTTCTTCTTTATTGAATGAAAATCCTTCTCGCTCGGCTTTGTATTGTCCAAAATTGGGGATGTAGGCATCAATATTTTTTTTGTGTAAGTACGCCAAAGCTTCGCCACTGCTGTAACCGCCATCAGCTAAAAGCTCTTCTAATTCAATTCCGTTTTCGTTTAAGTTTTCTTCAGTAAGTTCTACAATTTGTTCCAAACATTGACTGTCTCGTTTATCTGCAAAATCAGAGCAAGCCCCTGTGATGACATGATGAGCATCATCTACGGCAATTTGTCCAAAATAGTTTAACTGCCTTGCTTTGCCTGGTTTTACACTTATTTTAGCATCAGGGTCGGTGGGCGAATAATGGGTGTGGTTGGAGAGGTATTTGGGTCGGATTAAATGGCCGTTTTCGTCAATGTTATCGTCTTTTTGCTTGGCATTTGGCATGTCTTTGTAAGCCTGTTTTTTCCATTCGTGGTGCCGTTCTACTAACTTTTTTCTGGTAGATGTAACCTTAAATTCGCTGTTTTCTTCTAATTCGCTTACAAAAGCACTCGCATCGTCCAAAATTTCTTTTTCAACCAAACTATCCATGCTCGCATTGGCTTTGATAAAAACACTATCCACCGCTTGGCGTTTGCCACGAACCATGCCTTTGGAAACGCACATTTTCAATACTTCTTTGAACAAACGCAAAAACACCTCTTCGCCATACAAACTTCGGGTTCGGCTAATGGTGCTGTGCCATGGTAAGGGCTCGTCGACATCATAACCCAAGAATAATCGTATCGATAAACTATCACTACAAAAAGCAATCAATTGCCTATCGGAATTGATCTTGTTCAAATAACCCACCAACAAAATCTTAAAGAAAACAACAGGATCAATGCTTTCATGACCTTCTTTACCATAATACTTTTGGGTGGCTTTGTAAATAAAATGTAAATTGAGTTCGGTAAGCAATTTTCTGTAAAAATTATCTGCTGG
>JANRLU010000098.1:0-1843 GCA_033762275.1 Thermonemataceae bacterium
TACACGCTTCGCACCGATAGCCTCATAGCCGATTGCGTGCTGGGGCAAGGAGCAGCTCTGGACTGTTTCTCTGCAAAGGTACAAAACGCTGATACAGATAAGGCGATTTTGGAAAATGAGAAAACTCGTATTGCTTTGGAGATTTTAGAAACTATCACCGACCCCATAGCCAAAGCGGAAGCATTCGCCAAAATGTTTAACCCACCTAAAAATGTATAGTGATGGGACTTTTAGATTTTAAAAACACGCTCCAACAAGTCAAGAAAGACTTGTTGGATAAACCCAAAGAGGCTTTGCTGGAGCAAAAAGCGAAGATACTGAACCAAGAACGAGAAGAACAAGATAACTCTGATAAATATGCTAAAGCCATTAAAGAAGGCTGGATTGTTTATTCTTGCAATTGTGGCTGGTTGGATAAGAGTCATATAGGAATAAATAATAAGAATAAGTTGATTACTCCTCAAAATCAGTATGTAGGGGCAATAAATTTATGGAAGCAGATTAAAGAAGAGATAGGTTTTAAGTCTAAGTATAGAGACGGTTTTAGAATAATATACAGTCAAGAATCCTCAATAACGAGTTTTACACCCAATGTAGGAGTTACGAAAAAATACTTCATTCCGAGTGGATTAAGTTTGCTAAAAAAGGAAGCAATTGCATTAAGTATTTTTCAAGAGGTTTCTCTAGAGTTTGAAGAGCTTCAGGCAAACGGAGTAATAATAGGTAGAGGCGACTCATCATTTGAGCCCGCTGACTTGGTATCTAATATACTTGGATTTTATCTGGCTGTTGATAACAATTTATCCATTGATAAATTGTTTAGACTCGCAAAAACTCTAACACCAGAGCAATCATTGGAAATATACAACAAATACCCTGACACTTTCACTTCCCAAAAGTACAAAAATAGAAAGTTCAGTCCAATTTATTTTGAAAATCTTTTCTGCTCAGTTCCAAAATTCCCACAAGAATTTCAACGAATAGTTCCCTCCGTCAAAGGGAAAGATTTTGATGAATGGATAGATTTGTTTGATATTTACGAAGGGAGGCCACCTCTAATAATACCAAAAGAGTAGAAGAAATGCGTTTTTTTTACAAAGTGTTAGGACTTGGCATTATTTTACTGCTCATACCATTTTTGCTGAAATGGGGGGGGCTATGGTTTGCAACAAAAGAGGGGCGAGTATTCAAAGAAAAAATAATAAAAATTGAAAATGGCTACACTATTAATATCTATGTACAATACAGATTTGAACCCTACTTTGAATACTGTTTTGAAGTTGAAAAAGATGAAAAAGTTTCCGAGAAATCATTTTTCGATAGAGCTCAGGAAATAGAAAGCATAGGAGCTTATTTGAATGGCAAAGGGCTTATTATCATTCATACTCAAAACAAAGATACCTTAGCTATTTATGATACTGCTTTGGAGAGATGGAGCAAATAAGAAGAAACACAAAAATCCCTCAAAACATTTGCATTTCTCCTTTTTTATTTTTAGCTTGCTTCAATAATTAAATTACACGCTTGAAAACCTAAACCTATCCATATATGCCTCAAAATCAGTTAGTTACCCCCCCCCCAATGTTTATCGGAGGGGAGAGCCTTTATAGAGCTTGGCAGTGGAAACGCCCCTGTTTTGGATTACAATTTGCCTCAAAAAAGTAGTTTCACCTCTTACGGCGTTTTTCCTGTGTTTCTACCCCAAGATATTGTTTTTACGAGTGCTGCCACGCAAATTCCTGCTTGGCTGGCTGCCTTGCTTGCCAATCCTGCCAGCGTGCCAGACGATACTATCAAGAACAATCTCTTAGATGAACTCAATTTTGGCAATCCGAACTCACAA
>JANRLU010000099.1:0-5035 GCA_033762275.1 Thermonemataceae bacterium
GGAGAAGGGATAGAGCTTATCTCCAAAATTGTTGTAGATGAGCAAATACAAGAAGCCACCTTCAGCCTAAGTAAGGATACCCAAGCCAATACACTCTTGAAAACCTTGCTGCCTTATGTGCAAATAATTGGTTTTCAGGAGAATATACCAAGTATCAATGATATATTTATTAAATTAGTGGAAGAAAATTCCTGATATTTTTAGATGATATTTACTTCTGTTTCAAGAGAAATACCAAATTTCTCTTGAACGGAAGTTTTTATTTTTTCTGATAACTCTTTAATTTCTGTTCCTTTTGCATTTCCATAATTTACCAAAACCAAGGCTTGTTTTTGGTGTACACCTGTATCACCTATTCTGTAGCCTTTCCAACCTGCTTGCTCTATAAGCCAACCTGCTGGTACTTTCCCCAAAACTTCTGAAATGGGATAAAAAGGAATTGTTGGGTATTTTTCTTTGAGCAGTTCATACGCTCTTTTAGTAATGTAAGGATTTTTGAAAAAACTTCCTGCATTGCCAATCTCGGCAGGGTTAGGCAATTTACTTTGTCTGATAGCTATCACGGCTCTGCTGATAGTGCTAACACTTGGCTGTATATTTTCTTTTGTTAAAAATTGCTGAATATCACCATAGGAGAAGTTCAGTACGGGCTTTTTTGATAGTTTAAATCCTACTTTGGTAATAATATACTGGTTTTTATGCGAATGTTTAAAAATGCTTTCTCGGTAAGCAAAATGGCAACTTTCGTTTGCAAATCGTTCTATTTTACCAGAATCTAAATGATAAGCCTCCACAAAACTTATTACTTCTTTTATTTCAACCCCGTAAGCTCCAATATTTTGCATCGGGGCAGCCCCTACGGTTCCTGGTATGAGAGAGAGATTTTCTACACCAGCCCAATTATTTGTAATAGCATACTCGACGAAATCTTGCCAAACTTCGCCTGCTGCCACCTCCAAATGGACATTATCTTCATCCTCTTTGAGATTTTTGATACCTTTCCAAGAAACTTTTAGTATAAGCCCTTCAAAATCTTGTGTAAAAAGTAAGTTACTACCACCACCAAGCACAAGCAAGGGCAAATGTTGCTCTTTTTTGAAAGCTAAAACTTTTTCTATGTCTGCCCAATCAGTAAGTTCTACAAAATACTTCGTTTTTACTTCTATACCAAAAGTATGAAAAGGTTTAAGCGATACATTTTCTAAGATTTTCATTCTTTTTCCTTGAGTTTCTCTATTTCTTTTTGTAGTTTTTCCAGACGTATTTGTAAGGATTCTTCTTTGAGTTTGTAGGTGGTAACGTCAGTAGCTAATTTCACAATACTTAATACTTTGCCATCTTTATTTCGGACGGGCGAGTAAGCTGCCCAAAGCCAAATTTCTTGCCCGTATTTGTCAATTCTTTTTTGCTCACCTACCTGAGGAATTCCTACTCGTAAGTTTCGCCAAAAATTGAGGTACTCGGGCGATTTTGCAGTTTCCTCATCTACAAAATCTTTATGTTGTTTGCCTACTAATTCATTGGCTTCGTATTGCAATATATTAGCAAAAGCTTGATTAGTACCCATTACAAAGCCATCTAAACTAAACTCCACTTTAGCGATATTACTTTCGTTGATAGCTTTATCATATTGTTCTAAGGCAAATAGCTTTCTTTTTACTTCATCTTGTGTTTCTTCTATGGCTTTGAGGTTTTGTTTTATTTTCTCCTCATTAGCTCTCAAATCATTGATAAGATTTTGGTTGGCTTGCTCCAAAGTTTTTCTCTGTGTAATATCTCTGATGAAAATAGATACCCCTGCGGCTTTACCTTGTTCGTCTTGTATGGGATTATATCGGTATTCGTACATTGTTCCCATATAGGCTTCTTCTACCTCAAAACGCTCTCCTAATAGAGCTCTGCTATAATTTTCTTTGAAACTTTCTCTTTGCTCCAGAGGTAAAACACCCAAAAAATTGATACCAATGGTCAATTTTTGATAGGTTTGCTCCAAATACCAAGCCTTCGCTATTTCGTTGTATATCGTAATTTTATAGTCTTTATCTAAAGCAACTATCATATCTTCAGTATTATTGATAAGTGCGTCCATTAGCTCTTTTTGATTTTTTGCGTCAAAAAGTACTCTTTTAAGTTCCTTCTCGCTGTTTGCCATTTTTTCTTGTGTAGCCTGCATTTCTTCTATATTTTGTCTCATTTCTTCTTCTTTCTCACGCATTTGTAAGGTTAAATACTGAGACTCTCTGAAAAGTTGCTCTGTCCGAAGGTTATTAGAAACCGTGAATAGCGTAATGGCTATACTTTCTGATAGTTTTTCCAAAAACTCTACACTTTTATCATCAAAAAGCTCTAAAGAAGCAACCTCTATAACTCCCAAGGTATGTTCGTTAGTTTTTAGTGGTACTATCAAAATATTATTGGGGTTAGCCTCTCCCAAACCAGAAGTGATTTGTATGTAATTTTCAGGTATTTCCCTGATATTGAGGGTATCACCTTCTTGGAAAGCCTGCCCTAAAAGCCCCTCTCCCACTCTCACTTCTTTTTTAAGAATTCTTTGTCTGTCATAAGCATAACAAGCTATCAACTCTAAAGAAGCGTCTTTAATGGCTTTTTCTTGCAACTGATTATTTTTAAGCAGAAATAAACTTCCAATTTTTCCATTAAGTTTTTTTACAACATTAGTAATAATATCTAAGCATAAAAGTTGTATGTTATCGTTGTTATTACGAAGAATATTGGAAAATTCTGTAAAGCCTTCTGACATCCATTTTTCTTTTTCTTCTTTGCTTTCAGCATCTTGTAGGCTGTGCCTCATTTCAAGGAGTGAAGCCCCCAACTCGTCTTCAGGGCTAAGTGGCTGAAAAGAAGCAGAAAGATTACCTTTTCCAATATTTTGGGCAAAATCTTTGTAACTCTCCAAGCCATCAATCAATTTATTAAGTGATTGAGCCATCAAGCCTATCTCGTCGGTAGAGTCAGTCGCCATTTTATCAATACTTTTTCCTTGAGCCATCAAACTCAAACGCCTCACAATACCTTTGATAGCCCTTGTAATATAACTTACGGTGAAGCCTATACCTATCAAATAAACTATCAAAGCTGATAGAAAGCCGAAAAAAAGTGTACTCTGTACTCTTTCCAAGGTTCTATCTAAAAGTTGTGCTTCATCTAAGGTTGCCCCAACAAATAGCTCGTAAGGCTCGTAATAAGTGAAGTATGTCCATTTCCAAGTTCCCTCTTGAGTATTAGGGTATTTAAAACGAAATTTTCCTCTTTTATTTTTTTTTGCATAATCCAAAAAAGCCTCATCAGCTATTTTCCCTTCTAAAATAGGATGAATGACATACTCGCCTTCCGCAGACATTGCAAAAGGAAAGCCTGATAAGTAATATTTCTTTTCTTTAAGTTTTTTCCTAAGCCCGCTAATATTTTTTTCTTTCGCTCCCGTATAAATCATACCTCTTACTTCTCCTTCTATTTTGAGCGGCTCGAAAGCTACCAAATAATATTCTCCATCTTTTTTGATGCGGCTTCTGTAGGTTTGCCCCCTCTCAATTGTTTGTACAATTTGTGAGGAATTTGGCAGATAATAGCCAAGTAAGCGTTTGTTGTTTTTAAGCTCTATCTCAGTACTTGTAATACGTAAATATCCTTCTGTACTCTTTTGGAAAATTGTGGCTTCCATACCTACTAACTGCTGTATGCTATCTATAAGTTTGATATTTTCTTGAATTTGTGTTCCTCCCAGAGTCCATTTCTTGAGATTAGTTACTTGTTTGGTCTGATTGTCAGGGTTTACGACAACAAATTGAATTCGCTCTTCTTTTTCTGAAAGTTCGCCTTTTAGTTTGAGATACTGAGCCATTACTTTTAGAGCTTGGCTTACCTCTATCTGCTTGGATTTATACTCTATATCTAACAAAGTACTGATGTCCTCTAATTGGCTGTACATACGACTATCAGCTTGCTCTATTGCTGATTGCCTTTCATTGCTGTAAATCCATACAGCAAGCCCACCAAATACAAAAACTAATACTAAAGTAGCAAAAGTAAAGAACTTGGCGTTAAGGTTTAGATTTTTAAGAAAACGAAACATAGTAAGAATTTTTGAGCACTTTATAGCAAAATATCATTAAGCATTTCAGGAATTTGGTCTAAAAATACTAAACTTCCCTGATTTAGCAAACTTAGCGAGAAAGAATGTCCATTGGAAATCAAAATATGACTAGCCCTTAGAATTGTATTGTAACGCCAAGCTTGTTCCCATACCTCTTTTTTGAGAGCTACTGAAGGGGCTTTACACTCTACAAGCATAAATACCTCAGCTTTGTTGTTATACACGACCAAATCGGTGCGTTGAGAAAGCCCATAGTAACGCTGCCCTTTTTCTATGCGGATAAGACTTTTAGGATATTTTTTCTCTTTTACCAAATAATGTAGCAACTGCTGTCTCACCCATTCCTCTGGGCTGAGGAAAACATATTTTTTTCGCACCATATCCCAAATATACAATTTACCTTCTATTCTTTTGAGTTGATGCTCATAATGAGGTATATCCAAAGGATAAATCACTTTTCTAAGTTTTTGGCTTCAATTATTTTCTGTAGGGCGTCTATATGAGATTTAAAATGTAACTTCCCTTTTTCGGTAATATGGTAAGATGTATTTGATTTTTTCTTAATGAACTGCTTTTTCACTTCTATAAACAAACTCTCTTCCAGAATAGTCGCATTGCTGGAGAGGTTTCCATCGGTTGCTCCAAGTATTTTTTTTAGCTCATTGAAAGTAGCGGATTTTTTTCTTACCAAAATCGCCATTATCGCCAATCTGATTTTATTATCAAAGGCTTTGTCTATTTGCTTGAGGAGTTCTTTCATTTTTTTACTTTTGATTGCAAAGTAAAAAAAAAGTAAAAGTTATTCAAGAGAAATTTATTTTTTTATTGTAGTCAATGATTTTTTTCTAAAAATTGATGCAATACAATCAAAGTCCAAAGTCTATTATAGTAATATTTTTGCCCTGCCAAGAAATATTTTTT
>JANRLU010000100.1:0-15636 GCA_033762275.1 Thermonemataceae bacterium
TGCTACCGAAGAAAAAAACTTAGAGAAAGCTAACCAGCTTATATTCAGAGAAATACACAAACTGAAAAAACAAGCTCTTAGTTACAGACAGTTGGAGCAACTTAAACAACAAATAATGGGACAAATTGCAATGGCAGAGGAAAACAATATGAATTTTATGCTAATGATGGGAAAAAGTATGTTGGATATGAACAAAGTGGAAAGTCTTAAAGAAGTTTTTGCACAAATAGAGGCTATACAAAGTACAGATTTACTGGAAGTAGCCAATGAAATTTTTGATGAAAATATGTTTTCTACACTTACTTATCTGCCAGAATAAGTATTTTTTCAAAGAAAAATCTGTAAAATGTACTTAAATAAAAAAATCAGTGCAAAGTACTTATTGCACTGATTTCTAATATCTTGAAAGTCTTATAAAAATGCAAAACTTATACTAAGGCTTTTACACCAGGTAGCTCTTTACCTTCCATATACTCCAATAGGGCACCGCCACCTGTAGAAACATAGGAAACTTTATCTCCATAGCCCAAGTTATTGACAGCCGCCGCCGAATCACCGCCACCAATGAGCGAAAAAGCTCCATTAGCCGTAGCTTTTACTACAGCTTCAGCTACTTCTGATGTTCCTTTGGCAAAATTTGGCATCTCAAATACACCCATTGGACCATTCCAAAGGATAGTTTTGGAAGAAATAATAGTATCGCTAAATTTCTCAATGGCTTTTCTGCCTATATCCAAGCCCATCCAACCAGATGGTATATGCTGATTATCAGATACTTGTGTTTTTGCGTCATTACTGAAAGCATCAGCAATCAGGGAGTCTTCGGGGAGCAATAAGTTTACACCTTTTTCTTTTGCCTTCTCAATCAGACTTTTAGCCAATGCCAGTTTATCTTCTTCTACCAAAGAGCTACCAATATCTCCGCCCATAGCCTTAAAAAAAGTATAGCTCATTCCGCCTCCAATTAGCAAATTATCTACTTTGTCCAAGAGTTTTTCTATGATAAGAATTTTATCAGAAATTTTAGCTCCTCCCATAATGGCAGTGAAAGGTTTTTCTGCGTTTTCTAATACTTTTTGGGCATTATCCAACTCGGCTTGCATCACCAAACCACAAATTTTATCTTCAAAAAACTCAGCTACGATGGCGGTAGAAGCGTGGGCTCTGTGGGCTGTTCCAAAAGCATCATTTACATATACATCTCCCAAACTTGCTAATTTTTGGGCAAAACTTTTATCTCCTTTTTCTTCCTCTTGATGAAAGCGTAGGTTTTCAAGCAAAAGAACTTCGCCAGCTTTGAGATGTTTAGCCAAACTTTCCGCTTCATCGCCTATACAATCCTTGGCAAAAATAACTTTATTACCAAGCAAAACTTCTAAATCTTGCAAGATATGTTTCAAGGAGTATTTATCTTCGTAAGCTCCTTTTGGTCTTCCCAGATGCGACATCAAAATAGCACTCCCGCCATCGGCTAATACTTTCTGAATAGTAGGGATATGAGCTTTGAGGCGGGTTTGGTCGCTTACTTGCAGACTTGTTTTATCCAAAGGAACGTTGAAATCAACGCGTATAAGGGCTTTTTTGCCTGAAAAATTGTATTGTTGAATTGTTTGCATATAGGTATGTATAGAAAATCGGGCAAATATACATAAAAAATCAGTCCTCTACATAGCCCTCAATCACAAAATTCTCTTTTGGGGCAAGCAACATTTTTTGTTCTCCTTGTATGCTATATCGTTTCAGACCATAGGAAGAGCAATAAAGCGTGATTTTTTTGTGAGAAGTGTAAAGGTAGTTTTCTGTGAACATACTTGCTCTAATGCCAATAAGCTCTTTGCCAGAAGGCTTGAAGCATAAAGTTAAAGTGTCTACTTTCAAATTTTTATCTTTGGCTATAAAACTTTTGAAAAGAGTGTCTTGGGTTCGGGTAAGAAGCTCTTCATAACGTCCTTGTAAGCTACTTTTATTGATATTGGCTTGAAAAAAAAAGTCTAATTCTTTTTTTAGATTGATATTACTTAATTTTCTTTTCTGTGTTCTGCCTTCAGCTAAAGTTATTTTGGTGAGTTTGATATTTCTTTGTAGTGTGCGTTCTACAATATGATTTAGCTCTTTTTCCAAATTGTAATAATAGTTTGGCTCGCTATGTTTGTCGCTGCTTTGCATTTGGCAGGCTTCCAAGGTGAAAAATAGGAGGAGTATGAGGATAACTTTAGACATAAAAACGTTTTGAGCTGCAATTTATACAAAAATCTCCTAATAAACGCAAAACCTCTGCAAGTGTTTGCAGAGGTTTTGTGTAGCTTCGCCGATTTTTAGTTATTTTCCTTAGCTTTATTCTTCATTAGCTCCAACATCACATCTTTTCCACATTCCTGACCTATTTTTGTAATCCCTGCATTATCTTTCTGTGCATCTTTAGGGCTTTCATAGGCTTGTTCTAATTTTTGAAGAGAACAATCACAAGATTTTTTGGCAAACTCATCTAAGTTGCCTACCATAGCAGCTACGGTTTTACCATTAGGACTATCTTTTAGCTTCTGTATTTCAGCTTCACAAGATTTTGAAAATTCTTTTTTGTCACTATCTACCCAAGCTCCTTTTTTAGAACTTTTACAAGCAGCAAAAATTAACAAGGCAAAAAATAGGATACTTAATTTTCTCATAAAAAATACATTTAGTTTGTGAGAGCAAATTACAGATATTTTCTGATTTTTAAACTTTTTGTTAATTTTTTTTTAAAACTTTACTTTCAAGATAAGCCACTACCATTTCCAAGGGCTTTTGATAGTGTAAATTATTTGGAACAATAATATCAGCTTCATTTTTGAAAGGCTCTATGTAACGCTCATAAGTCGGGGAGACGTGTTTTTCGTAACGATACAAAACATCTTCCAAGCTATAGCCACGTTCCAACTGGTCTCTATAAATCCTTCTACGCAATTTGATATGCTCTTTGGCATCAATAAATATTTTCAAATCCATCAAATTAGCAATTTCTGTGTAATAAAATACGAAAATTCCTTCTACAATAATGATAGGAGCGGGCTTGAAAATCAAGGTTTTAGGGACAACATCAGGGTTGTTGAAGGTGTATTCCAAGCGATAGACTGTTTCGCCATTTCTTAGCTTCTGTATATCGCGAGCATACTCCTGTGCATTGATAGATTCTGGTAAGTCAAAGTTATGAATACCATTCTCGTCTACGGGTTGTTCTTCTTTGGGGCGGTAATAATTGTCTTGTGAAATCAAGCAAAGCTCATCTTCAGAGAAAGTATCAATTAAATTTTTTAGAAAGGAGGTTTTTCCTGAAGCACTTCCTCCCGTAATACCTATGATAAAAGGCTGTTTGTTCATCGTTTAATTATAAATTTGTAAGAAAATCTACTAATTTTTTAATGGCTAAAGCTCTATGGCTTATGTTATTTTTGGTAATTGCTTCCATTTCAGCGAAGGTTTTTTCATAGCCAAGTGGCTGAAAAACAGGGTCGTATCCAAAACCATTTAAACCTCTGGGTTGAGCTACGATATTTCCCTCAATGATCCCTTCAAATTGCCATTCGCCTTGTGGCAAAATCAGGGTGATACAAGTCCGAAAACGTGCTTTCTTACTGATTTTTTCAGCTAAATTTTGAAGTAGCAAGGCAATATTAGCCGCATCATCTCTTTGTTTGCCTGCATACCGAGCCGAATATACACCTGGGGCATTGTTGAGGGCTTCTACCTCTAAGCCGCTATCATCAGCAAAGCAAGCCACTTGGTATTTTTGCCAAATATACTGAGCTTTTTGGGCAGAATTTCCTTCTATGGTGCTTTGCTCTTCAGCGAGTTCTTCATTACAGCCTATTTCGGATAGACTCAAGAGCTCGATGTCTTTGGGAAGCATCGCCTGAACTTCTTGTATTTTGTGTGTGTTGTTGGTGGCAAAACAAATTTTCATTACTAATCAATTTCTAAGGCTTCCAAAATTTCTGCTAATTCATCAAAATCTTTGAGACCGGGGGCTATTTCAGCACTTCCCTCTAAGGCTATCCCGCTGATACTTGTGTGCTCCAGAAGGTTTTGTATATCTGTAACCGTGTAGTTTCCTTGTAGTAAGAGAGGGACTTTCTTTGCCAAATTTTCTATGTCTTTTTGAGATTTTTTTTCAGCTTCTTTGAGCAACAAAAAACTAATTATAAAAGTATATTTTTCGGCAATATAAAGCAACAGTTCTATGCTATCCGAGCTAAAGATAATATGGATAAGGCTTTGCTCACTATCTTTGGTTTTTTGATATAGCTCTTCCAATATGTCTTCTTTTTGTACTTGAATGGCATCAACGGGATATTTTTGCAGTATTTGATTGATTTCTTGTAGGCTGCTCTGCTCAAACTCTGCTACCAAGCGTATTCCTGAGAGCCAACCCACCATTTCAGCATATTTTTCGGGAGAAATTTTACTTTCTACATCAAAACCCAACATATCCACGCCCATACCTGCACAATAACGGGCATCACTGAGATTGGTAATATTACCTACTTTTACGAATGTCTTTAAAGCCATTTTAAAGCCTATTTAAAGTTTTTTGTATGATTTTTGCGTGCAAAAATTGCGTAATTATGCATTTTTTTTTTTCAAAATCCTAATAAATTGTAATTTTGAGTCTTGATTATTTAATTTTCTTTTAATTTTAATAAAAAAACCTATGGGAAGAGCGTTTGAATTCCGAAAAGGCAGAAAAATGAAACGTTGGGGGCAAATGGCAAAAACTTTTACCAAATATGCCCGAGAAATAGCAATGGCTGTAAAAGCAGGTGGAGCCGAGCCTGAATACAACTCCCGTTTGAGGGCTATTTTACAAAATGCCAAACAAGATAACGTTCCGAAAGATAACATAGAAAGAGCTATCAAAAAAGCGACTTCAAAAGATCAAGAAGATTACAAAGAAATGGTGTATGAGGGCTATGCCCCTCATGGTATCGCCGTAGTAATAGAAACCGCTACAGATAACTCCACAAGAACAGTAGCTAATATTCGTAGTTATTTCAACAAAACAGGTGGCTCTTTGGGTACAACAGGCTCTTTAGACTTTTTATTCGAGCGTCAATCTATATTTCAAGTAGTTTCTAAAAATGAAATAAATTTGGAAGAATTAGAGTTAGAACTCATAGATTTTGGTTTGAATGAAATGGAAACAGATGAAGACGGAGATTTATTCATCTATGCAAGTTTTGAAGCCTTCGGAAAAATACAAAAATACTTGGAAGATAATGGTTTTGAAATAAAAAGTGCTAAATTGGAGCGTATTCCTCACGATACCAAAGAACTAAGCCCAGAACAAGAAGCAGATGTAGAGAAATTATTAGAAAAATTAGAGGAAGATGAAGATGTGCAACAAGTTTTTCATAATATGAAGTAAATAATTTTATTTAAAAAACAATTGTATGAGAAAAATAAACTTTTTAATGGTGCTTTTTGCTTTGCTCTCTATGGCGAATCAGTGTAAAAAAAGTGCAGATTTATCAGCTATTATAGATAAAACTTGGCTACGCTCGCAAGAGGAAGAAAAAGGAGATGGTGTAGAGGTTTATAGACCTGAAACCTATAATTTCCCTTTAAGTAGAGGGGCGAGAACGGGTTTCAAACTATCCAAATCTGGTGAATTTACAGAAATTATTGCCCCTGCTGATGCCCCCATGTACCTAAAAGGTACTTGGAAGGAAAGCGGAAAAAATAGAATCAGCATCAGTTTGGAAAAAAATACTTACACTGATAAGACCAATAAAAGTTATGAGCTTTTGGAATATAACGAAAAAATAGTGAGAATAAAACCCTAAATAGCTCTAAATTCACGATTTTTTTGCTGCAATCACACTTGAATAGTTTTAAGTAAAATGGATAGACGTTCTCAAGAAAAAGAAGAAGAAAATATAGAACTTTTTGCCAACTACAAAAGAACGCAAGGAGGTTCGCCTGGTTTTTATGATATAAAAACTGATGTAAAACCAGAAATCCGAGTGTTTTCTTATAGTGAGGAAGTTTGTAAAGAGTATATTTTCAAGGAGTTACCCGATTTTTTTGCTTATATAGAAGCAAATAGAGCATTAAAACATTGGATTGATATTGAGGGTATTGGAAATACTGCTTTCTTCCAAGAGTTGGAGCGTTTTTTTGGTATTCATAATTTAGCTATAGAGGATACTATTAGCGGCTCACAACGCCCCAAAGTAGAAGCCTATGACGAGCATCTGTTTATCATTTCCCGAATGTTGTATTATCTCAGTAAAGGTGGCGAACTCATCAACGAGCAAATTGCTTTCTTCGTTTTAGATGATATTCTCATTACTATTCAAGATGAATATGAAGATTGTCTGGAGCCTGTGCGAGAGCGACTTCGCAAAGGGAAGGGAACAATGCGAAGTCGGAGCATATTTTATCTGGCTTATGCTCTCATAGATGCTATCGTGGATAATTATTTCCCGATGGCAGAAGAAATTAGCGATAAATTGGCAGATATTGAAAATAAAATAATGGCTGATGTAAATGAGGTGAATGTGCGAGATATTATGTTTATCAAAAGAGAGATTTTGCAAATTAGAAAGGCAGCCTTAGCTGAGAGAGATAAAATTGCAGAACTATTAAGAAGTGAGCATCCCAAAAAAGATAAAGAGGTAGATATATACTTACGTGATACCTATGACCATTGTTTGCAAATAATTGAGATATTAGAAGATGAAAAAGAAATAGCATATAGTTTGGTAGATGCTTACAACTCTACGTTGGCTAATAAAACCAATGACGTAATGAAAGTGCTAACGATTATTTCGGCTATTTTTATACCTCTTACCTTTATTGTGGGTGTGTACGGAATGAATTTTGCTCCAGAAGACCACGACCATAACTATCTGCCCTTTAATATGCCAGAACTCTATCATCCTTACGGATACGAAATAGTATGGGGGGTGATGATAAGCATAGCTTTGGCGGCTTTTTTCTTCTTCAAAAGAAAGAAATGGCTCTAAACTAAGCCAGAGAACTCAAGAGCAATAATAAAACTTGCAAAACAATGTTGAGGGCATAGCTCTGCTTGCCCTCGCCTTGCTCGTAGGAGTAGGTAGAAACAGCAGGTTTAGACTTTTCTATTTTGTTACTTTGTTCTTTTTCGGCTGCTTTTGGTGAAAAAACGGGTACCCTTACGCTGCCTTTTTGCTTTAAATTCTTTTGTTGTACTTTTTTCTCAAATTCTTTTTTCGTCTTTTTTGAAGGAATAGCTTCCTGTTCAAATATTTCGTTCCCACTCATCACTAAAGACTGACCGCCTGTTGGTAAAAGTGCTACCAAAAAGAAAAATAGGGTGAAATATAAGGTTTTAAAAGACTTCATTGTTCTTGTTTTTTGACTTTCATATCTTAGACAACAAAACCATAGATTTGGTTGCAAGAACTTGAACATTTTATTGCATAAAAGTAAATAAAATTTTTCAAAATAAAAAATTTAAACACCTTTTTTTCTGTAAAAACACTCAAAAACAAGCATTTAGCTTTCATAAGAGCTATCAATGTTTTTTTAATAGAACTAATAGCATTGGACATTCTGTATAAAATCTTATAGCTTTTAGTAAAATAGATTCTACTTGGGCGTAGATTTTTATACAAAAAATTTGGCTTTCATTGCATTTACTTGTATTTTTAGAGCTTTTTATATGATTTTACAAAATAATTTTATGGACAAAGACACAACAAAAACTTCTGCCAAACACCCACCGGGGTTGTACCTACTATTTTTTACTGAAATGTGGGAAAGGTTCAGTTATTATGGAATGAGGGGCATTCTTACTTTGTATCTTTCCAAAACGGCTGTAGAGGGCGGCTTGGGTTTTGCCAAACAAGATGCTACAATTATTTATGGTTGGTTTACGGGTCTGGTATATCTCACACCCATTATTGGTGGGTATTTGGCAGATAAATACTTAGGGCAAAGAAAAGCTATTCTCATTGGAGGTGTTACTATGATGTTTGGACAATTTAGCTTAGCTTCTACACCTTCTGTGGGTACTTGGGCTACTTGGTTGGGGCTTTTGTTGCTTATTTTAGGGAATGGTTTTTTCAAACCAAATATTTCCACTATTGTAGGGAATTTATATCAGCAAGGAGACCCAAGACGCGATAGTGCTTTCACTATCTTTTACATGGGTATCAATTTGGGAGCTTTTTTCGCTCCTCTGGTTTGTGGTTATTTCGCAGAAGATTTATTTGCTGTAAAGGAATTGGTTGATGGGAAGTGGGTAGTAAAGCATTATGCTTTTGAGTATGGTTTTTTGGCGGCTGGTTTGGGTATGATGTTGGGGCAAATTATTTTTAATACCTTATCACAAAAATACTTGGGAGATATTGGTAAATCCGCAAAAAAATTAAGTTTAGAAGAACAAGCAGCTCATAATAAACCTCTCACAAAAGAAGAAAAAGACAGAATGGCGGTAATTATCACGATTACTATTTTTACTATTTTCTTCTGGGCGGGTTTTGAGCAAGCTGGGAGTTCGCTTACGCTTTACACGGATAGTTTTATTGATAGAAATATAGGGACTTGGCTCATTCCTACCTCTTGGTTTCAATCTGTGAATGCCTTATTTATCGTGATGTTAAGCCCTTTGTTTGCCGCTTTATGGCTTAATTTAGCCAAAAAGGGAAAAGATTTAAGTATTCCTCTCAAAATGAGCTTGGGAATGATAGTTTTGGGGCTTGGTTTCTTTTTTATGGTAGGTGCTGTGATGGAAAGAGGTGGAAATGTAGCTGATACCAACGTAAAAGCGGGATTGTATTGGTTGGTGCTCACTTATTTATTCCATACAATTGGAGAATTATTCCTTTCTCCGATAGGTTTATCTATGGTAACTCGTTTGGCACCTGTAAAATTAGCCTCCATGCTGATGGGTGTATGGTTTTTAGCTCCTTTCTTGGCTCAAATTGTGGGGGGCTACATTGCCAGTTATGTGGAAAAATTAGGAGCTTTAGAAATTTTTGCAGCTATTGGCATTTTCGCTATTGTAGCGGGTTTGGTACTATTTGCTATTACTCGCAAATTGGTGGCTATGATGCACGGAAGAGGTTGATTTTGTTTTAGATGCACTAAGCCCCAATAAAAGCGGAAGTTTTTGTAAATTTGTCAAGAATTATCTTTTCATAGTCAATTTATGCAGAAAATAGCTGTTGTGGGTGGGGGAGCGAGTGGTTTTTTTGTAGCCATCAATATCGCTGAAAAACATAAAAATACAGAAATTACAATTTTTGAAAAAACAATCAAAGTGCTGACTAAGGTGGCTATTTCTGGTGGTGGCAGGTGCAATTTTACGCATCATTGCTACGAACCCAAGAAATTAGCCACCTTTTATCCACGCGGAGAAAAATTCCTCAAAGCACTTTTTTACGAGTTTTCGCCTAAAAATACCCAAGATTGGTTTGAAAAAAGAGGGGTAAAATCAAAAATAGAAGCTGACGGTAGGATTTTTCCTCAAAGTGATAACTCACAAACGGTGATAGCCTGCTTCCAAAGTTTTTGTAAAAAGTATCAAATTGGTATAGAACCAAGCACATTTGTAGAGAAAATAGAACAAGAGGGGAGCGGTTTCTTGGTTTATTACAAAAATAATAGAACTTATTTTGATAAAGTGGTGATTGCTACAGGAGGACTTTCAAAAATAGAAAATTTTGATTTTCTGTCAGATTTTAATTTAAAAATAGAAAAACCTTTGCCATCACTATTCACTTTTAATATACCTAATAATCCAATTAAAAACTTACAAGGTATTAGTAATGAAGTTATTATTAAAATAAAAAATAGTAATTTGATTGAAACAGGAAGTATGCTTATTACGCATTGGGGCTTTAGCGGACCCGCCATTCTGAGGCTTTCAGCTTGGGGAGCAAAGCAATTAGCCGAAAAAAACTACCATTTTTTTGTAGAAATAAATTGGTGGAAAAAAAATGATGAATCTTTGAGAAATACAATACAAGAATTAAAAACTAAAAAGGCTACAACACTTATTCAGAATACTAATTTTACTGAAATGCCTAAAAGATTATGGTCGTTTTTGTTAGAAAAAGCCCACATTAACCCTCAAAGGAAATGGGCTGATTTGACGAAAGAAGAAATGAAAAATTTACAAAAAATATTGCTGGAAGACGTCTACGAAGTCAAAGGAAAAACAACTTTCAAAGAAGAATTTGTAACTTGTGGTGGTATCAATCTCGATGAAATAAATCCTAAAACGATGGCAAGTAAACGTTTTCCTAATTTATATTTTACAGGAGAAGTGCTTGATATAGATGGTATTACGGGGGGATTTAACTTCCAAGCTGCTTGGACGACAGCTTGGATAGCCTCAGAATTATTGTGAGTGTTTGTTTTTTATTTACAACAAGTTTCTACATATTCTTCTATTTTAAAGTTCATTTGCTCGTATAGGCGAGAAGCAAGGTATGCTTCTTGTTGTTTAGACTCTTTGCCTCCAACAAACTCCACCTCTTTATTTTCCGTTTTTAAAGTAAATTGAAATATAACTTCTTGTTTATCAAGGTTATAGACAAAAGCTTGTACCTCCAGAAATCCTTTTTCAAAGCCTAATTCTGTTATTTTAGGAGTTTTGAAAGCTATATTTTTGCAAACGATTATATATGATATATCTTTGTATGTTTGTATCAAATTTTGTAAGTTTGATATATTTCTATCAATATCTTCTTGATTTTTTAGAATAAACGTAAAATAAGTGGTATCCCATCTTTGCTGATATTTCTTTAAATAAAGATTAACTTCCGTTTGGGAAATAGGCGATAGGAAGGGAGCTTGTTTTTTCCCCCAAACAGAATCTGTATAAAAAGCTATATTTGCATTTTTATATAATTTGATTTTTTCTGATAAGTTTATACTTTTTGTAGGATAAATTTTTCGTTTTTCTTGATTCGTTTCAAAAAATACTCTCATCTTTTCGGTATTTGTAAGCCACGAATTGATGGACATTTCTTCTTTATCATAGATAGAATCAAGTTTTTTGGCTACCTGAATCCCCCAAGGTTCAATTTTTTTTGTTTTTGAGGAAAAACCGCAAGCTACTACATAAAGCGAACATAGGAAAATAAATAAAATCCTCATGAAAAATACTTTAGATTCTTTGTATATTAGCCCCAATAGCATTCAACCTTCCATCTATGTTTTGGTATCCTCTATCTATTTGTTCGGCATTTTCAATCAGGCTTGTTCCGTTGGCTGAGAGGGCGGCTATCAACAAAGCCACACCCGCTCTTATATCGGGGGAACTCATTTTGATACCACGCAGGGCATACTTCTTATTGATACCGATGACGGTTGCCCTATGGGGGTCGTTTAGAATAATTTGAGCTCCCATATCAATCAATTTATCAACAAAAAACAATCTGCTTTCAAACATTTTTTGGTGAATAAGTACGGTACCTTCAGCTTGTATAGCAGTAACCAACACAATACTGAGCAAGTCTGGCGTAAATCCAGGCCAAGGTGCATCATCAACTTTTAAAATAGAGCCATCAATAAAAGTATCAATACGATAGTTTTCTTGGGCAGGTATAAAAATATCATCTCCTTCAAAATTCATTTTTATACCCAATTTAGAAAAAACGCGAGGAATACAACCTAATTCTGGGATAGCACAATTTTTGATGCGAATCTCAGAGGCGGTCATTGCTGCCAAGCCTATAAAACTTCCAATTTCTATCATATCTGGTAGAATATGGTGCTCTGTGCCACTCAAATATTCTACACCTTCAATTTGTAAAAGATTTGAGCCTATACCAGAAATTTTTGCCCCCATTCGGTTGAGCATTTTACAAAGTTGTTGAATATAAGGCTCGCAAGCAGCGTGATAAATGGTTGTTTTCCCTTTTGAAAGTACCGCAGCCATCACGATATTAGCTGTTCCTGTTACAGAAGCCTCGTCAAGCAAAATATATTTTCCTTGTAAATTGCTGGCATCAATTTCATAGAATTCAGTATGAGGGTTATATTCAAACTTTGCTCCAAGTTCCTGAAAACCAAGAAAATGCGTATCCAAGCGTCTTCTTCCGATTTTATCACCACCAGGCTTAGGGATTTTGCTTTTGCCAAAACGAGCTAAAAGAGGTCCTAAAATCATAATAGAGCCACGCAAAGCTGCTGCCTTTTGAGCGTATGAGGGAGTTTCTAAGTGTTCTATATTGATGTTTCTTGCCTCAAAACGATAACTATTGCTGGTGATTTTATCCACTTTTACACCTAAATCTTGTAAAATTTCAATAAGTTTATTTACATCTCTTATATTAGGTATGTTATGGATAGTGATAGGCTCTGGACTAAGTAAAACAGCCGAAATGACTTGCAGAGCCTCGTTTTTAGCCCCTTGAGGCTCCAAAGTTCCTTTTAGGTGCTTTCCACCTTTTACTTGAAATGAAGACATATTTTTCTTTGAAAAAAGTTTTTAAAAAATCAAATAATAAGCATCGCATCACCATAGGTATGAAAGCGATAGCCTTCTTCTATGGCAATTTTGTAAGCCTTCATAATAAGGTCATAACCACCAAAAGCACAAGCGGTCATTAGTAGCGTACTTTCAGGAATGTGAAAATTCGTGATGTAGGCATTGGCAATTTTGAATTCGTAATTGGGGAAAATAAATTTATCAGTCCAAGCATCTATGGGTTTTAGGCGTCCATTCGCAGAAACGGATGACTCCAAAGACCTAATTACACTAGAACCTATGGCACAGACGCGTTTTTTTTCATCAAGGGCTTGGTTTACTCTCTGGGCAGTTTCTTCCGAAATTTTAAACTGTTCCGAATCTGTTTTATGTTTGGTAAGGTCTTCCACATCTACGTTTTTGAAAGTCCCCAAACTAACATGAAGCGTAAGCGTTTCTATATCTATACCTTTGATAGCCAGTCTTTTGACAAGTTGTTTGGTAAAATGCAAAGCTGCCATTGGGGCAGCCACTCCGCCAGTTTCTTTAGCAAATATTGTTTGGAAACGTTCTTCATCTTCTTTTTCTGTCTTTCTGCGGCGTGTGATAATTTTTGGCAGTGGGGTCTCGCCTAAGCCATAAACCGTTTTGTAAAATTCATCTTCTTCACCATCCCACAAAAACCGAATAGTTCTGCCTCTGTTGGTTGTATTGTCAATGACTTCTGCTACGAGTTCTCCATCACCGAAATAAAGTTTGTTCCCTACACGGATTTTTCGGGCGGGGTCTACGAGCACATCCCAGAGATGTGAGGCTTTGTTCAATTCTCTTAGCAAAAAAACCTCAATATCTGCTCCTGTTTTTTCCTTATTGCCATATAGCCTTGCAGGAAATACCTTTGTGTCATTGGCTATCATTACATCTCCATCATCAAAGTAATTTAAAATATCTTTGAAAATTTTATGTTCTATTTCCCCAGTTACTCTATTTACCACCATCAAGCGTGATTCATCTCGGTTAGGACTTGGGTATAAGGCGATAAGATTGGTGGGTAAATCAAAAGCGTAATCTGATAGTTTCATTGACATAAGAATTTTATTTGGCTTTTTTAGGAAAAAATTGAATAAGAGCTAAATATACAATTTTTTAATAGCCTTTGTCAAGGGAAAACAATTATTTTTTAGTTATTTTGCCGAAAATAAATTATCTTTGGAGAGTATTATATGAATTTTAGTTATGTTAGTTAGCGATTTTTTCAAAGAATTTTCGGCAATGACGCCGAAAGATTGGCAACAACAAATAGAAAAAGACCTAAAAGGGATTGATTTGCTGTCTATTTTGCACAATAATTACGAACAAATACCTTTAAAGGCTTTTTACACGAAAGAAGATGTAAACGCTTTATTCGCAGAACAGCTTTTGAAGGCAGTGTACCAAAAATTTGTGCAGCCTAAGAAAAAGCATTTATCAACCATCGTTACAGATTACATTTGCGAAACTTTTGAGTTAGGGCTTGATTTTAAAGAAGATAAATTCGACGATTTTTTAGAAAATATAAAATCTTCACAAACAAACTTTCACCTTCATATAGATTTATTCCATAATGCTGGGGCGAATGCCGTGCAAGAAATAGCCTATGCTTTGGCTTTAGCAGGTATCTATACAGAGAAACTAAGAGAAAAGGGCTTAACAATAGCAGATATTGCCTCAAGAATGACTTTTGTGGTAGCGGTTGGAAGCAACTACTTTATGGAAATAGCTAAATTTAGGGTTTTTTATTGGCTATTTGCTAAATTATTGAGCAAGTTTGATGAAAATATCGGAGAAATTTATCCTTTTGTCATTGCTTGTACTGCGAAAATAAATAAATCTAAAAGAGATGCATACAATAACCTTATTAGGGCAAGTTTGGAGGTGGCAGCTGCCACTACCGCCAAAGTTGATGATGTGATGGTTTTTCCTTATGACGAGCCTTTAGATACCTATGATGAGTTTTCTGAAAGAATAGCAGAGAATATTCGCAGAGTGCTTACCTATGAAAGTAAGTTAGATTTCCCGATTGATGCTGCCGCAGGAAGCTACTTTCTGGAGTATATTTCTGAGCAATTAGCAAGAAAATCTTGGGCTTATTTTCAACAAATAGATGAAATAGGTGGCTTGGTAGCCTATTATAGAAAAGGACAACTCAAAAAGTCTATAACTGAAATTGCTCTAAAAAAAGTAAATGATTTTCAGCAGAAAAAACTCATACAAATCGGGGTGAACAAGTATCCTAACGCTACGGATACCATAAAAATAGAACCTAAAAATTTAAACTTTTTTGACTCAAAAGCTATTACTACATTTAGATTAGAAGATTTTATGCTTCCCAACACATAAAAACTATGAAAAATAAAATTTCTCAAATACTAATAAGTATTTCTGCTGGATTTTTCGGGGCTTTTATTTTTACACTCATCAATCCAAGCGAACCGAAAGTCATTTACAAGGAAATAGCTGCTACACCTGCTTTACGAAAAACAGGAGGTGAGGATACCGAAAATATGCTTATCCCTCAATCTATGCCAGATTTTGTGGAGGCATCAGCTATAGCAACGCCTAGTGTGGTATATATAAAAAATATCTCACGAAGACAATCTATGGATATGTTTGACTATTATTTTGGCGAATACAATAACCAGAGAGTCATTGCTTCAGGTTCTGGAGTAATTTTTACGGCTGATGGTTATATTATCACCAATAATCACGTGATTGATGGGGCGGAGAGTTTAGAGGTTATTCATAATAAAAAAATATATAAGGCGAAAGTTATAGGAAAAGACCCTTCTACTGACCTCGCTCTATTAAAAATTGATGCTAAAAACCTTCCTGCCATTCGTTTGGGGCGTTCTAAAGAGTTAAAAGTAGGGCAATGGGTTTTGGCAGTAGGCAATCCGTTTAACCTCACCTCAACGGTTACGGAAGGTATTGTAAGTGCAAAAGGGCGTAATATTCAGTTGCTTAGAGAAAATAGTCGTTTTCCCATAGAGTCTTTCATTCAAACTGATGCAGCTATCAATCCAGGGAATAGCGGCGGGGCTTTGGTAAATAGTAAGGGAGAATTGGTAGGAATAAATACGGCAATTCTCTCACGAACAGGCTCTTATACGGGTTATGGTTTTGCAGTTCCTTCGGATATTGTAGCGAAAATT
>JANRLU010000101.1:0-13545 GCA_033762275.1 Thermonemataceae bacterium
TGGTTTCTGCATAAGGCTAATTTTACACAAAATTAACTAAAATCTGATAAGTTGCAAGCGAAAAGAGATAAGCTAATAAGTTCATTGCTATCAGTTGTAGTAGGGGATATTTCCAAGATTTTGTTTCTTTATAAACGATAGCGAAGGTGCTCATACATTGCATGGCAAAAGCATAAAAAACCATCAAGGAAAGCCCAACGGCGAGGTTGTAGAAGGGCTTTTGAGTGCTGGAGTTTAGTTCTTGAGACATTCGTTTTCTCACGCTTTGTTCATCATCAGTGCCCAAACCATAAATTACTGACATTGTACTTACAAATACTTCGCGGGCAGCAAAAGATGAAACCAAAGCAATACCAATTTTCCAGTCAAAGCCCAAAGGCTCAATGGCTGGCTCTAAGAACTTACCCAACATACCCGCATACGAAGCCTCCAAACGGGCTGCACTTACAAATGGCGTTATTTGCTCTTCGTTGAGTGTGGGGTTATTCTTTCTTATTTTATTTTCAGCTTGCTCCAAGCTATCGCCCCAACCAAAAGACGCTAAAGCCCATAGAATTATGGAAATAACCACGATAACCTTTCCTGCTTCTATGGAAAAAGTTTTTACTTTTTCCCAAATCGTGATACCTACGTTTTTCCAGCGGGGAATTTTGTAAGTAGGTATTTCCACAACAAAATAGCTATTATCCTGAAAATGAAGTATTTTTTTGAGAATAATACTGGCAAATAAAGCCATCAAAATACCAAGTAAATACATACTTAGTAGAGCTAAAGCCTGCCAACTCAAAAAGCCCAAGAAACTTCCTTGTGGAATGACAAGGGCAATCATTACTGTATAGATTGGCAAACGAGCCGAGCAGCTAATAAAGGGTGTAACAAGAATAGTGATGAGGCGTTCTTTGCGATTATCAATGTTGCGAGTAGCCATTATGGCAGGAATAGCACAAGCCACACCAGAAATAAGAGGAACAACGCTTTTCCCGTTTAATCCAAAACGTCTCATTAGTTTGTCCATCATTATCATAGCTCGTATCATATAGCCAGATTCCTCCAAAATGGCGATAAAGCCAAAAAGTAAGGCAATTTGTGGTACAAACACCAACACAGAGCCTATTCCTGCAATAATACCATCTGAAAGCAACTCTGCGAACCAGCCATTAGGTAATTTATTTTTGGTAAATTCTTGTAAGGCACTTGTTTGCTCTTCTATAAAAGTAGTGGGTAATTCTGCCCATTGAAAAATTGCATCAAACATTAAAAGTAAAATGAGAATAAAAATACCAAAGCCCCAAAATTTGTGCATCAGTATTTTATCAATTTTTTGGCTAATCCATATCGGATTTCTTGGTTTTTCGTGTTTTAATGTGCTTTCTGCAACGATATTTCCTAAACTACTATAACGCTCTAAGGTTTCTTGTGTTTGCATTGATAAACTTTTGAAACGATATTGAATTTGTAGTTTTTGTAAGTAATCTTTATCTTTTTCGCTAAAAAAGTGTAGTCTTTCGTAGTGTTGAAGGTAAAGCCAAGCGATATAATCATTTTTTGTATGGGTATAGTTTTTTACCTCTTGGATAAGGTCTTCCAAACCCGCAAAAATTTTCAGTTTTGGTTGTTTGAGCTCTTTTTTTTGAAAGTTTTGTATCGCTTCTTTGAGTGAGGAAATTCCTTTACCATTTCGAGCATTGGTGGCAATTACGGGCACTCCCAGACTTTTTTGTAATTGTTCGGTATCAATTTCCCAGCCACTTTGCTCTGCCAAATCAATCATATTCAACACTAAAATTACCCCAAAGCCCAAATCCTTGATTTCATCAAATAGCAGTAAATTTCTTTGCAAATTAGCAGCATCAGCCACTACCAAAATTAAATCTGGGGCTTCTTTACTTTGTTGGCTGAGTAAAAAATCTATTACAACTTGTTCGTCTAAAGATTTCGGGTATAGGCTATAAGTGCCAGGCAGGTCTGTGAGTTCTACTTTTTCTTGGGAGGGTAGTGTAAAATACCCTGTTTTTTTTTCTACGGTAACACCTGCAAAATTAGCAACTTTCTGATTAAGCCCTGTGAGCTGATTGAATAGAGAGCTTTTGCCTGAGTTTGGATTCCCAATAAGTGCGATTTTCACGAAAAACAGAATTTAAGATGTACAGACTATAATCTAAAATAAAATTAAACTAAAACCTCTACTTGTATGGAAGAGGCTTCGGCTTTGCGTAAAGAAAGCATCGTTCCATTTACTTTCACGCAGATAGGGTCTCCTAAGGGTGCTATACAAGTAATCTCTATTTCGGTATTAGGTAACATACCCATTTCTAAGGTTTTTAGAAGTATATCTTCTCTCAAAAACTTTTTTATTAGAGCTTTTTTACCAATTTCTAACTGATGTAAGCCTATCATATCTTGGCAGTTTTTTAGTATAGAACGCAAAAATAGCAAAATAGATTTAGATTTATTCAAAATAATTGAGAAAAATAAATTTTAAAATAGAGTTTTTAGGAAAGTGAAACTTTTCATTTTTGCATTATTTTACTTTTTTATGTTTGTTTTAATAGCTCTTGTGGGCTGTATTGGGCTGCTTTGCGGGCAGGATACCAACCAAAAATTATACCTATCAGAGCCCCTGTTCCTATACAAATAAGTATAAAATTCCAAGATAAATAAAGCTCTATTTCAATCAAAAAGGCAATACTTTTAATGAGACCTAAACCAATAATCAAACCTAAAAAAGCTCCTAAGAAACTGATAATCAAAGATTCTAATAAAAACTGCAAATGAATATCCACAGATTTTGCTCCTAATGCCTTGCGTATACCAATTTCTTGAAGACGCTCCAACACTGCTGTAAGCATCACGTTCATAATACCTATACCGCCTGTGAGCAAAGAAATAAAAGCAACAATCGCCAATGCATAATTAAGTGTCTTTTGCATTTTCAGTCTTTCTTCTAATATCTTTTCAGGAATTATAATTTCAAAATCAACTTTGTTGTAATGCAATCTTTTAAGGCTTACAGCCAAAAATTCTGCTGTTTTGAGGAGTTGGCGTGGATTTTTTACTTGTATGAGTAAGCGGCTAAGCGTGTTGATATTATTTTTTTTTGCTCCATCAAAACGATAAAACACACTCTTGATGGGTGCATAAATAGCCAAATTAGTGTTGTGTAGCCCAATATTATCTAAATTACTCTTGATAGATGGCTGATTTTCTAAAACCCCCACTACTTCCAGCCATTGGTTATTGCAGCGAATATACTTCCCTAAACCCGATTTTCCTCCAAAAAGTTTATTTTCTAATTGTTTACCAATAATGCAAACGGCTGCGGTTTGCTGTGCTTGTTTGAAGTAAGCTCCTTTCTGGCATTCGAGCTTCATCAGTTTGAAATAGTCTGAATTCACACCATAAAGCTTCGTTTCTATCCATTTTTGCTCATAACTTGAAAGAACATCAAGATGTATTTCAGGGCTTATGATTTCTAAATTAGGTAAAATATCTTGTAAATGCTCTACATCAGAGAACTGTAATGAATGTGGTGTTTGCTGATTATCTGTATGGCTTTTAGGGCTGACAATAATAGTGTTGCTACCAATAAGAGTGAGTTGTTTGAGTATTTGTTGTTTGAGTCCTTGCCCCAGGGCAAGCATTGCCATTATGGAAGCCACACCAAACATTATCCCTATGCCAGCCAAAAAACTTCTTAATTTTCTTTGGTTGAGAGCCTCCAAAGCAACATTGTAGTACAGAGCTATTCTTTGCCAATTATTTAACACACCAAACAAATATTTCATCAATTACTTATCTCTGCAAATCTAATTGTTTATTTTTGTTAAAAAAATAAGAATTTATGCAAAAAGTTTTTATCACAGGGGCTACAGGTTTGGTAGGTGCTTATCTTACGAGAAGTTTTGTAGAAAAAGGGTATAGCGTAAAAGCACTGAAAAGACCACAATCAGCTATAGCTCATTTGGAAGATTTGAGAAAGATACAATGGATAGAGGGAGATATTTTGGATATATTGACTTTAGAAAATGCCATAGAGCCTGAAGATATAGTTGTACATGCTGCTGCTGTGGTTTCTTTTAATAAAATAGATAAAATAATGATGCAAAAAATAAACATAGAGGGAACAGCCAATATGGTAAATATTGCCTTAGAAAAAAATATAAAAAAATTTATACATATAAGTTCTATTGCATCTCTAGGGAGAAAAAAAGGGCAAACCATAATAGACGAAACGAGCCAATGGGAAGACTCTGAACTCAATACGATTTACGCTGAAACAAAATATTTGGCTGAGTTGGAAGTTTGGCGGGCTTTTTCGGAAGGCTTGCAGGGCGTAATTCTCAATCCTTCTTTGGTTTTTGGTGTAGGAGATTGGAATAAAAGTAGTTTGCAGATTTTTAAGTATGTAGCACAAAACAAAAAAATGTATCCTTTGGGAGATGCTAATTACATAGACCTTCGTACTATCGCTGAAGCAGTGCTAGCTTTTGCCGAAAATGACATTACTAATGAGAGGTTCATTCTCAATGCAGGAAGCCTACCCTACAAAGTTTTATTTGAAAAAATAGCTGAAAAAATAGAAAAAAAGCCTCCACATATTCCTATCACACCTTTCATTGCTGCCTTAGCTTGGCGTTTGAGCAGTTTTATCTCATTTTTTACAAGAAAAAAATCTGTTATTACAAAAGAAACAGCTCTTAGCTCTCAAAAAAAGTTTTTCTATGATAACAAAAAAATAAAAAACGCCCTTCCTGACTTAAATTTCTATGATATTGATGAAACTATTAGTTGGGTAGTGAGCGAATACAATCCGAATAAAATTCATAAATAAGCTATATTTTGCTAAATAAATATATTTATGCTAAATTAAAATAGCAGACTAAATATTTGTTCTAAATATGTAAATTAAATAGAAAATATATTCTGTTTTTAAGAAAAAAGCCAAATATAATATGGATATATGATTTTCTATGGCTTGTTAGTAAGTTTTTAAAACAATTAAAGAACTTAAATCGCTTTTTTTAAAGCTATTTTTATTAGCAAAACTATAGTAGCAATTATACTTTTCAAAGATTAAGTTTCATTTTTGGGCTATGCTTATTAAAACAAATTCCATTATGAAACCAATCAAAAAACTTTTTATTGCTGCTGTACTGCTAATGAGTGGTCATTTTGTACAAGCTCAAGGTTCGGATATTTACGGAAAGGGAATTCGTATCAACTTAGATACAACGGGCACTCGTTATATCCGTTTTATTACTTGGCATCAGCTCTGGATGCGTTACATTGATAACAACCCAGGAACAACCGTGAATGGCTTGCCAGAGGCAAGTACGTGGGATATTGGTATTCGCCGTTCGCGTTTGTTATGGATTACGCAAATATCACCACGTTATATGATTTTGGCTCATGTAGGGATAAATAACCAGACTTTTGTAAATGGAGGTGCTTCGGGCTCTGGTGGTGTAGGAGGATATGGAGCAGGTAAAAAACCTCAACTTTTCTTACACGATTTGTGGAATGAATACACTGTAGTAAAAGATAAATTATATTTTGGTACAGGCTTGCATTATTGGAATGGCATTAGCCGTATGGCGAGTGCAAGTACGCTCAATTTTTTAGCTTTAGATGCTCCGATATTTAATTGGCCTCTCATTGAAGAAACTGACCAATTTGCTCGCCAAATCGGTATGTATGTAAAAGGAAAACTACCCTTAGGTAAAAAAAGTCTGGATTACAGAATGTACTTAAACAAGCCTTTTGCCACCGCAACGCCTGAAGCAACTATTAAGGCTTCACCTGGACAGGCTTTTGCTACAACTAACAATACAGGAGCGGTAGGAGGCTATTTTAGCTTAGAACTTGCCGAAAAAGAGAGTAATTTCTTGCCGTTTTTTGTGGGTACTTACGTTGGTACTAAAAAGGTAATCAATGTGGGGGCTGGTTTTCATCTGCATCCTTACGCAACTAAGAGTTGGAATGCGACAGAGAGCAAGTTTGAAGGACATAGTACGCAAATTTTTGGTATAGATTTCTTTGCTGATGTTCCGCTTAACAAAGAAAAAGGCAATGCTTTTACAGGTTATCTACTTTATCAAAACTCTAATTTCGGACCTAACTATGTTCGTTCTGTCGGTATAATGAATGAAGGAGGAAATGGCTTACCTGGCTCTATTAGCCAAGGCGGTGGTAATGCTGATTGGCGTATAGGAACAGGGAGTATAGTGTACGCTGAAGCGGGCTATTTATTGCCAAAGAAAACATTAGGTAGCAAAGGCAAATTACAAGTTTTTGCCACAGGTACTTACAAAAACCTTGAATATCTCAAAGACCCCGCTCTTACCTATGCGGCAGGATTTAACTATTACATAGACGGTCATCACGCAAAAATATCTCTAAAATACCAAAACAGAGCGATTTATGAGGGAACTTTCAATAATGCGACAGGGGATAAACCAAAATTGAACACGAATGCTGACTTGGTAGGCGGCAGACAGAGACTTGGCGAAGTAATTCTACAAACAATGATTTACTTGTAAAAACTGAAGATAGAAAGTGTTGAAGTTTTGCGTACGAGGAAACTTTACCCTTTTATCAGAAAAATTAGCTCCTTATTAAAATCAAAATTAAAAAAATTATGGCAAATTCATCTTCACAAACAACTCATACCCAAACAGATAAAAACATCTGGGGGGTAATTACGGCTTCCTCTGTGGGAACGCTGATTGAATGGTACGACTTTTATATTTTTGGTAGTTTGGCGGCAATGGGTATTATTGGTAAGCAGTTTTTTCCTGGTGATAACCCAACCGCAGCTTTTTTGAGTTCTTTAGCTACTTTTGCAGCTGGCTTTATTGTTCGCCCTTTTGGTGCTTTGTTTTTTGGACGCTTGGGCGACCTCATTGGTAGGAAATATACATTTTTGGTAACACTTTTGCTCATGGGAGGCTCTACTTTTTTCATAGGGCTAATTCCAAGTTATGCAAGTTGGGGAGCATTTGCCCCGCTTTCTGTACTTATTTTGCGTTTGTTGCAAGGGCTCGCTTTGGGTGGAGAGTATGGTGGGGCTGCTACGTATGTAGCCGAGCACGCTGCGAGCAATAGAAGAGGCTATTTTACGGCGTTTATCCAAACAACCGCTACTTTAGGCTTGTTGCTTTCTATCGGAGTAATTATCCTTACACAATTATTCCTTAGAGATGAGAATGCTATCAATCCGAATGCTACTTTTGAGGAGTGGGGCTGGCGTATTCCTTTTCTTATTTCCATTTTCTTGATTATTGTATCGGTGGTTATTCGTATGAAAATGCATGAATCGCCTATGTTTAAGAAAGTGAAATCAGAAGGGAAAATTTCTAAAAACCCTTTGAAAGAGAGCTTTACCCAAAAAGCTAACCTGAAAATGGTCTTACTTTCTTTATTTGGAGCAACGGCAGGGCAAGGAGTGGTTTGGTATACAGGGCAATATTATGCTTTATCTTTTCTGAATAAAACTTGCGGGGTAGATTCTGCTCAAGCTAATGAAATAATTATGATTGCTATTGTCTTTGTAACGCCTTTCTTCTTGGTTTTTGGAGCTTTATCTGATAGAATCGGTAGAAAATATATTATGATGTTGGGCTTACTTTTGGCAATTCTGGCATATCGCCCTATTTACCAAACAATGTATGATGTTTCTGACCTCACCAAGAAAAAAGAATTGACTGAGCAAACCAAAAAATCTTTGCAAGCCGAATTGGTCAAAGGAAAACAAGATTCTTTGCTTACACAAAAGGTGAACAAAGTATTTGATGATGGTACAAAAGCTACGCTTATCACGAAAACAACAAAGTTTCAAGATGCTGCAAAAGCTCCTAAAGAAGAAAAATCTAAGGCAGTGGTTTTGAGTGGCAGCAATAAATGGACAATGGTATTCCTGATTTTCATTCAGATATTCTTTGTTACGATGGTGTATGGTCCTATTGCAGCATTTTTGGTAGAAATTTTCCCTACGAAGATTCGTTATACTTCCATGTCTTTGCCTTATCACGTTGGTAATGGGATTTTTGGTGGGCTTACTCCCTACATTGTTACGCGTATCATAGAAGCAAGTAAAACAGCTGAAAACCCTTCGGGTGACATACTTTCTGGCTTGTGGTATCCTATTGGTATAGCAGCCCTAACACTGATAATAGGTTTGGTATATTTGCCTTCTCGTACAGATAAAGATGTAACAGATTAAAAATTGATTGATAAAGCCTTTAAAATTTAAAATTCAAAATTATGGATAGTATCAAAAAAATCTTAGGAATAGTTTGGATGCTTTTAGCTCCGGCTCTTATTGTACTGATGTTCAATCAGTTTATGACAGAAATCCCAGCCTTAGAAAAAGCCATTGAGGCAGGCAAAAAACCCGCCAGCGAGCTGCAAAGTACCTATATGTTTTGGATTATCACCATCACAATTTTTGTGCCTATTGCGGGAGGGCTTGCTTTGTTTGGTTTTTATTCTTTCAAAGGCGAATATACCAAAATAGCTACTTCTTCAGCTGAGCTATAATAGATGTATTGTAGGTGGCTTGGTGTTAGTTTTCTACACTAAGCCTGCCTATAATCAAAAAAAACTTTGAAATGTTGTGTTTAAGAATGGTAAAGCAATATCTTTATGAGGTATTGCTTTCTTTAAAAATTAAAAGTTTTTCTATGAAAAAAATAGCTCAAAAAGTACTGTTTGTCTTTGTATTCTTACTTTTTATTTTTAACTTCCCGATGGTTTCTACGGCTAATGAAGCCTTGGTTTTTGGCTTTGTGCCTGCTATTGTGGTATATATTTTTAGTTTTTGGCTTTTGGCAGTAATAGCTTTATGGCTGATATTCAGGAAAGTGTAGCGTATGAATTGGGCGATTGTTATCATAGTATCTTTTTTGTATCTTGTTTTGCTTTTTATTTTAGCCTTTTGGGCTGAAAAAAAGGCGGAGTCCAGAAGTCTTATCAATTCCCCTTATGTGTATGCACTTTCTTTGGCGGTTTATTGTACAGCTTGGACTTTCTACGGTTCTGTTGGGCGTGCTGCTACTTCTGGTGTAGATTTTCTCCTCATTTATGTAGGTCCTACGATAGCCGCTCCACTCTGGTGGTTTATTTTGCGAAAGATTATTAGAATAGCCAAAGTACAAAATATTTCTAATATTGCAGACCTTATCGCCACACGCTACGGCAAAAGTATTTCTTTGGGTGTGTTGGTTACACTTTTTTCGGTGTTGGGGGTAGTGCCTTACATTGCTCTGCAACTCAAAGCAATTAGCGAAAGTTTTGCCATTATACTTGATGAGCATACCACACAGCCTATTCAGAGTGCTTCTTTGATGGCTTATGCCTTTTATATTGTGATTGTTTTAGGAATTTTCACAGTGTTGTTTGGTACGCGACAGTTAGACTTGAACCGTAAAAACGAGGGAATAGTTTTTGCGATAGCCTTTGAGTCGATTTTCAAACTGATAGCTTTTTTGGTAGCGGGTATTTTTGTTACTTTTTTTATGTTTGATGGCTTTAGCGATATTTTTCGGAGGGCAAACGAACAAGAAATACTTTCCCACTTACTAAAAATAGATACAAGTCATTTGCACAAGCCTTTGGAGTGGTTTTTAGTGTCTGCTTCTTCAATGTTTGCTGTGATGTTCTTACCGAGACAATTTCAAATGTTGGTGGCTGAAAACAAAGACGAAAAACATTTACAAAAAGCAATTTGGCTTTTTCCTTTATATTTGTGGCTAATCAATATTTTTGTTATACCCATTGCTTTGGCAGGGAAACTTTCTCTCAATACTTCAATAGATGCTGATGCTTATATTTTAGCTTTACCATTAGCTCAAAAAAACTTTGTAATAGCTCTTTTGGTATATTTAGGTGGCTTGGCAGCAGCTACAAGTATGGTGATTGTTTCTACAATGGCTCTTAGTTTGATGCTTACCAACAATTTATTTATACCCATAGCATTGAGGGCAAAACTCACCAATTACTTGAAAGATGATTCTTGGGCAAAATGGGTTTTATACATTCGCAGGCTTAGTATTATCTTGGTATTGGCTTTGGCGTATTTGTATTTATCCTTCATTACTAATGTCTCATTAGTTTCTATAGGTTTAGTTTCTTTTGTGGCTGTTTCTCAATTTGCTCCTTCCATTATAGGGGGGCTGTACTGGAAAGAGGCTACTGGGAGAGGAGCTACTTTAGGTATTTTATTAGGCTTTATAGTCTGGGGTTTTACATTGGTACTGCCTGTTTTAGTGAGCAATGGTATTTTCTCCAAACAAATCCTGACGCATGGGTTCTTAGGTATTTCTTGGCTAAAACCTCATCAATTATTTGGTTTAGACGGTATAGAGCCTATTGCCCATGCTTTATTTTGGTCTTTGAGTTTTAATATTTTGGCTTACATTGGTTTTTCTATTTTCTCTGTGCAAAGTTCGCAAGAGCGTAACCAAGCCGAGTTTTTTGTAGATGTACTCAAACATGGAGATGCGTATGAAAACAGATTGGTATGGCGTGGTACAGCCCACCAAAAAGATTTAGAAAATTTACTTATACGTTTTTTGGATATGCCAAGAGTAGAAAAACTGATGGAAGGATTTGAAAAAAGAAGTATAAAAAATACGCTTAATCCTCAAGAGAAAAAAGCTGCTCTTGTAAGGTTTGCAGAAAGAATTTTGGCAAATGCGATTGGCTCTACTTCGGCTCGTATGTTGGTTGCCTCAGTAGTACAAGAGGAAGAACTTAGTAAAGACGAGGTACTAAAGATTATACAGGAGTCGCAAGAGCTGAAAAAATTAAATTTAGAACTCAAAAAAGCAGATAATCAAAAAAATGAATTTATTAGTACTGTTACGCACGAACTCAGAACGCCACTAACCTCTATTCGCTCTCTTTCTGAAATACTTTCTGATAATCCGGATTTGGAAGAGGAGGAAAAACAACACTTTCTCCATACGGTCATCAGTGAAACAGAAAGAATGGAAAGGCTTATCAATCAGGTCTTAGATTTGGAGAAATTTGAGTCTGGAAAACAAAAACTAATACTCAATAAGCAAGAACTCAATACAATTATTTTAGAAGCCTTAGAAATTTATAGAATAGTCATTCAAGAAAAGGGCTTTTATTTGGAAGTAAAACTTTTTCAGCAAGAAATTTGGGTAAAAGCTGATAGAGACCGTTTGTTGCAGGTTATTCTCAATTTTCTTTCCAATGCCCTTAAGTTTGCTGAAAAAAATATCTGGGTTGAAAGTTTTGTTGAAAGTGGGCAGGCTCATTTTTGCGTCTGTGATGATGGGAAAGGTGTTCCTCCCAATTTAGAAGAGGCAATTTTTGAAAAATTTTTCCAAGCAGAAAACCAAAATATCCGTAAACCCAAAGGAAGTGGCTTAGGCTTGGCAATTTCCAAAAAAATAATTCAATATCACCAAGGGCTGATAGGTGTAAAACGCAGCAACCATACAACCAAGTTTTTTTTCACCTTACCGACAAACCTATGAAAGTTTTAATTGTAGATGATGAACCTAATATTTTACTCTCCTTAGATTTTCTAATGAAAAAGGAAGGTTATGAAGTTTTTGTGGCAAGAAACGGCACAGAAGCCTTGGAAAGCATTACTGAAAATGCACCACAACTCGTATTGCTTGATATTATGATGCCAGATGTTGATGGCTATGAAATATGCTCTCAGATAAAACAAAACCCTGAAAAGAAAGATACAAAAGTAATTTTTATGAGTGCAAAAAGTAGGGAGGTTGATATTCAGAAAGGCTACAACTTAGGAGCTGACCATTATATCACCAAACCATTTTCTAATAAACAACTGATAGCCAAGGTAAAAGAGCTATTACAATAATACAAACACCTAAATTATTATGAAATCGTCGAACTAACAAAAAAATTAAAATTATGCTAAACAAAATCAACACGCTCAGCGGATACTTGTACGAGTATCAAAAAAGTGTAGCCAACCCCGAAGAGTTTTGGGATAGTATCGCCCAGCAGTTTTATTGGCACAAAACCTGGGATAAAGTCGTAGACTGGAATTTTGAGAATTTAGATGTAAAATGGTTTGTAAATGCCAAATTAAATATTACTGAAAATATTTTTGAGAGGCATTTATTTATGTTGGGAGATAAACCCGCCATTATATTTGAGCCTAATGACCCCAAAGAGCCTAATGTTACACTTACTTATCGTGAATTATTTGAAAAAGTATCGCAGTTTGCCAATGTACTTTTAGCAAATGGTGTACGTAAAGGAGATAGAGTGGCTATTTACTTACCAATGGTGCCAGAGGCGGCTATTGCTATGTTGGCTTGTGCAAGGGTTGGAGCGGTACATTCGGTTGTTTTTGCGGGTTTTTCGGCTTCCTCCCTCGCTGACCGCATCAATGATGCAGAAGTAAAGCTGGTAATCACTTCTGACGGGAACTTTAGAGGAGCAAAGGCAATAGCTGTGAAAGATGTGGTAGATGAGGCATTGGAAACCTGCCCTTCCGTTCAAAAAGTGATTGTACTCGAAAGAACCAAAGTTTCTGTGAATATGGTAGAAGGCAGAGATATTTGGTGGCACGAAGCTATCAAAGGAGTTTCTACACATCACAAAGCCGAACAAATGGATTCAGAAGACATGTTATTTATCTTGTATACATCAGGCTCTACAGGCAAACCTAAAGGCGTGGTGCATACAACAGGCGGTTATATGGTTTATACGGCTTATACCTTCAGAAATGTATTTCAATATGAACCACAAGATATTTTTTGGTGCACGGCTGATGTAGGCTGGATTACGGGGCATTCATATATTGTATACGGACCTTTACTGAATGGGGCTACTGTGGTGATGTTTGAGGGAGTACCCACTTATCCTGATGTAGATAGATTCTGGGATATTGTAGAGAAACATAAAGTTACACAACTTTATACAGCTCCTACTGCTATCAGAGCTTTGATGGCTTACGGAACAGAACCCATAGAAAAACACGATTTGAGTAGTCTTAGAGTTTTGGGTTCTGTGGGTGAGCCTATCAATGAAGAAGCTTGGCAATGGTATAACCACCACGTAGGCAAGGGAAATTGCCCTATCGTGGATACTTGGTGGCAAACCGAAACGGCTGGCATCATGATTTCTCCTATTGCAGGAGTTACGCCCACCAAACCCTCTTTTGCTACTTTGCCGCTGCCGGGTATTCAGCCTATTATTGTAGATAATGAGGGAAAAGAGCTAAAAGGAAATAATGTAGAAGGGAATTTATGTATCAAATTTCCTTGGCCTTCAATGATTCGTACTACTTATGGAGACCATGAAAGAGCTATTAATACTTATTTTTCAACGTTTAAGGGTTTGTATTTTACGGGTGATGGCGTAAAAAGAGATGCTGATGGTTATTATAGAATTTTAGGACGCGTAGATGATGTGATAAACGTATCTGGGCATCGTTTGGGTACTGCTGAGGTAGAAAATGCCATCAACTCTCACCCACTTGTTTTGGAAAGTGCAGTAGTAGGTTACCCTCACGAAATCAAAGGGCAGGGG
>JANRLU010000102.1:0-25587 GCA_033762275.1 Thermonemataceae bacterium
CAAGGATATACCCAGAAAAGGGGTAAAATCCAGAACCAGAGCCGAGATTGCCCAAAAAAGTTTAGTACTGATGCCAAAAATATAAATTCTATCAGGAATTTAAAAGCAAAGTAATAGTAAATTTCTGAATATCCTCCAAAAAAAATAGAAATCCCTGCTATGACAGTCGCTAAATTGTTGATAAAAATGAATAAGGCTAAGTATTTGGCAGTAGGGTTTTGGTAGTTTTCCCACTTACTTGCCCAACGCTTTCTTTGTTCAAAAAATATTTTCAAATTTGCGGCAGCTTTCGTACTAACGATAGCCGCTTTGGATTTTAAAAAATGTATTTTTTGGGGATATTTTTGAGCTATTTTGTGCATCAAAAACTCATCATCGCCAGAAATAACATGCTCTGAGCCAGCAAAACCGCCCAGACTTTCAAATATTTTTTTGGGATAGGCTATATTAGCCCCATTGCACATTGTGGGCTTTCCCAACTGTATGCAAGCCGCCCCAGAACCTATCAGGCTGCTAAACTCTACCGCTTGCCAAAGCTCAAAAAGAGACTGCACAGGCTCAAAGCGAACAGGCGAACTGATAAAATAGGCTTGGCTTTGTTGATAAAAATTGGTGATACTTCCTAACCATTCTGAACCAAAACTACAATCAGCATCAGTGCAGATGATTAGTTCTTGTTGACTATGCTTGACGGCTTGTGTGATAGCTCGTTTTTTGGGAGAAAGAATATGAGTAAATTCATTATTTTTTAAAATATGTAATTGTAAATCAGTACTTTCTTTGTATTTTTCCAATATTTGGTAGCTATTATCTTCCGAAAAATCATCTATAAAAATTACGTTCCAGAGCTTTTTAGGATAAGTCTGATTTTCCAAATCGGCTAAAAGTGAGGCTAAATTTGCCGCTTCATTTCTGAAAACTATCACAACGCTTACACTTATGTGCTGATTTCCTATGGTGTTTTGAGAAAAAACAGGAATTTTTAGCCAAGCAAGATAAAAAATGAAAATCAGAACGAGATAAGAAACAAGAATAGCAAGAAAAACATACAACATAAAAGAGCAATCAATATCAGATTTTACGAAGTTTTAGCTGTTTGAGCAAGTCTGCCATACCTTTCTGATAGCTTCGGAGATTTTTTTTATTTAATTTTACATCATCACCACCGATATAAAGAATTTTCTTGTAGTCATTTTTACTTTTTTCGTACAAAGTAACATCATAATAATTGGGGGTATTATGATTTTGGAAATGGATAAATAGCAAGTTTTTATTCATTTTTGAGAGATAAGAAGTTACTTCCAAATCTTCTTCTATCAAATAGGGAGTCAGTAAAATAGGATAAAAATCTTTGAGAAAACTTTTTTGGGAGCGAATCATATTTTCTAAAACCAAAGCTCCGACAGGCATTTCTTGGGCTAACTTACTGGCGGGATAAGCTCCAAAACCTTCTCCATACACTAAAATTTTGTCTTCAGGAACCTCCAAAATATCAACCAAATAATTATAGGCGACAAGTGCAGATTGGTACATTTTTTCTGAATAAGCAACCTTATTATCAGAAGTATTATCTTTGATATAGTTAAGGGTTATTGTATTGATTCCCAGATTATTCCAAATTTTATATCGCCAAAGATTTGTATCAGAGTAATACAAATTGTGGGTATGGTGTAGATAAATCAACCAAACATTTTTCTTCGCAAATGAAGGAAAAATACAAGTTTCTACATTTCCGTAGGCACTTGTAAGCTCTATTTTATCGTATTTCAGGCGGTTATGGGGAAGTCTTTCGGCAAAAAAATAGACAGAAGTATCCTGAACGTCAGGATATAATATTGTATTTTTTTGGCTAAATAGCCAAATATTAGCCCCTACATAAGCCCCTAAAAGCAAAATAGCTACAAACAGAAATACTTTATTGAGTAGGCTCATCACCAGTATACTAAATTTTTGCCTCAAATTACTAAGATTTTCCATAGAATTTTACTTATTTTGTAAAAAAATCTGCTTATGAACTTAATTGAGAAAGTACGTGATTTCGTAGAAGAAAATAGCGAATACCCTTTTGAGCTTAGATATGCCCTCAAAAACGATTTGTATGAGTTAGATTTTATTTCTAATGATTATGCAATGGCTGTGGCAGGAGCTTTTTTTGAAGCTATTAACCAAAAAGGAGTAGCCGAACATATCGGAAGTCTTCATCTTTTTGCAGAAGATGAAGGAGCAAATGGTATCAATGAATGGGATATAGCAACACTGTTAGAAAACGCTAAAGTTTCTTTTAAAAATCTGAAATCTCTATATTTTCCGCTTAATACCAATGAAAACCATAACAGAATTATTGTTACCAAAGCAGATATGTACGAAGAAAATGGTGGTATAGGCGAAATGCTCCTGAAAATGCCCGCTTTGGAGGTTTTACAGATACCTTCTGCTCCCTCTGCTAATTTTTTTGAACATAAAAATAAGCTAAAAGTGTTAAGAATGCAGGTAGGGCTTGCTCATAGAGGCTTTGTGAAAAATCTGTCTACTATGCAAGTGATGGATAACTTGGAAGAATTAGAAATAAAAGATTATTCAGAGTTTTATATAAAAGATTATCAAAAAGATTGCATTCCTAAGGAAGATTATTTTTTGCTTTTTGAGAGTCAAACTTTACCTAAGCTCAAAAAACTTACTCTGGAAAATACTTTGTTGAGTGTAGAGGAGCAAGAAAAATTAAAAGAAATGCCGCTTGCCAAGCAATTAGAAGAGTTAAATTTTAAAGATACCAAAAAATAGAGAATCGTGTTAGTAGTTGGAAATACTTATTTATCTGATGATGTTGCTGAAAACTTGTTTGTCTGCGACTTGGAGCGTTGTAAGGGCGTTTGTTGTGAAGAAGGAGACTTGGGAGCTCCTTTAGAAGAAGATGAATTAGAAATTTTAGATAAAATTTTTGAAATAGTAAAGCCTTATATGTCTGAAATAGGTAGAGAAAGTGCTGAGAAACAAGGCTTGTATATTTTGGATAGTGATGGCGATTTCTCCACTACCACTGTGGGTGGGCGTGAGTGTGTTTTTGCCGTAAAAGATGATAAGGGTTATTGGAAGTGTGCCATAGAGAAAGCCTTTGAAGATAAAAAAATAGACTTTCAAAAGCCTATTTCTTGTCATCTTTATCCTATTCGCGTTACGCGGTACGCCAGCTATGATGCCATCAATTATCACCATTGGTCTATTTGTATAGATGCTTGTGTGCTCGGAGAAAAATTAAAAGTACCTGTTTATCAGTTTCTTAAAGAGCCACTTATACGAAAATATGGACAGGAGTGGTATGATGAGCTTTGCCATGTGATAGAAGAAAAATATCCCAAGTCCTGAAAAATCAAGTATGGGAATAATTATCAGGCAAAGCCTTAAAGCAAGTTTTGTTTCATACATAGGAGTTTTTTTAGGCTTAATTAATAATGTTTTTGTTTCCACAAAATTTTTAAGTCCAGAGCAGATAGGTTTACTGAGAGTACTTTTAGAGAACAGCCTCACTTTTGCTACTTTTGCTCATTTAGGTACGCCTTTTATTTTGGATAAATTTTTCTTACATTTCAGAGATGAAAAGGAAAAAAATCAGGGTTTCTTGGGATTTTTGCTTGTAATAGCATTCTCGGGTATTCTCATTTTTTCCGTTTTATATATATTGGCAAGGGAAAAAATTGCTAATTATTTTGTAGAAAAATCACCAGAAATCCTTGATTATCACTTTTTGAGTATTCCACTGACTGCTTTATGGGTATTTTTAGTCGTTTTAGAGGCATATAGCCGTAACAATGCCCGCATTGCTATTCCTACCTTCATAAGAGATACACTTATTAAGCTGCTCAATATATTTTTGGTGTTGGTCTATGCTTTGGGTTGGATAAATTTCGATTGGGTAGTGTATGGCTTGGTATGTATCTATATTTTCGCTTTAGGTTTATTATTGTGGTATATTAAAACTTTAGGAAAGCTTTTTTTACAGATAAACTGGCAAATTTTCAAAAGTAATTTGTTCCGCGTGATGCTTGTGTATGGTTTGGTCATAGTTTTGGGCGGATTAGGAGAAAATATTTTTAATTTCGTAGATAGAACAATGCTTGCTGCAAAAGAAGGGTTAAAGGAAACAGGAATATTTACCTTAGCGGGCTTTATTGTAGCAACTATCATCATTCCTAAAAAAACTTTATCTCAAATAGCTATTCCTTTTCTTATACAAGCCTTAGCAGAGAATCAGCAGAAAAAACTTGACGAAATATATAAAAAAGTAGCTTTACATCAGTTTTTAGGAGGATTATGGGTGTTTTTAGGTATATGGATTTGTATTGATGAGCTGTTTCTTATTATCCCGAAAGGGCAAATTTATGCAGAAGGTAAGTGGGTGGTTTTTTATTTGGGTGTAGCAAGTTTGTTCAATTTGGCTTCTGGATTGAAAGGAGAGGTTATTTTATATTCAAAGAGTTACTACTTTGCAGCAGTGTTTGTCTTTCTTTTTTCTTTACTGAATATTGCCTTAAATAACTGGTTTATAGATACTTATCAAATCAATGGGGCGGCTTATGCAACGGCTATTGCTACTATATTATATGCTTTTTCGCAAGCAATTTTTGTGTACTACAAGTATAAAGTTTTCCCCTACCAATGGAAGCAGTTTTTTGTGCTGATTTGGGCTGCTGTTTTGTACTTGCTAATAGCTAATATTTTTCCTAGACCTGCTAATATGGGGCAAGCTCTTATTTTTGTGGTGATTAAAAGTTCATTTATTACAATTCTTTATTTTTCATTTTTATTATATTTTAGAATTTCTGATGATTTAAGTAATATTTTTGATAACTTACTTAGGAAATATTTTTACAAAAAATAGCTATTTATGCTGAAATCTATTGGTTTTGAGAAAATTATTAAATTATTTATTTTTGATAAAAAAATCAAATGAAACAAAGGATAATTTTCATCTCTTTTATAGTCAGCATTTGCTTGATGTTCATCAAGTTTGGGGCTTATTTTATCACCAATTCTAATGCTATTCTTACAGATGCTTTGGAGAGTATCATCAATGTAATTGCCTCTGGATTTGCATTTTATAGTATTTATTTATCTTCTTTACCTCGCGATTTTGAGCATCCTTACGGGCACGGGAAAATAGAGTTTTTTTCGGCAGGTTTTGAGGGAGGAGCTATCATTATAGCGGCAGGTTTTATTATTTGGGAAGCTATAAAAAGTTTCATATACCCAAAAATACTTGTAGAAATGCCTACGGGACTTACCTTAATAGCTTTTAGCACACTCGTGAATGGTATTTTGGGGTTTTATCTCCAAAAATATGGTAAAAAATACGATTCTATCACATTGATGGCTGATGGAAAACACATAATGAGCGATGCTATTAGCAGTTTACTTTTAGTACTTGGCGTAGGCTTGATTATTCTCACTAAAATATATTGGATTGATAGTCTGTTATCTCTTATTTTTGCGGCTATTCTTATTTACCACGGTTATCACTTGGTCAGGAAATCGGTGGCAGGGCTAATGGACGAAACAGATATAAAAACTGTAGAAGAAATTTTAGAAGTTTTATTAAAGCACAAAAAAGATGTTTGGATAGACGTACACAATTTAAGAGTACAGCACTATGGAGCGAATTGGCACATAGATTGTCATCTTTCTCTGCCTTATTACTTAGACCTTCGGCAATCTCATGAGGAGGTTGAAGGTTTTAGGGATTGTTTGGTAGAGCATACAGGCAAAGAAGTAGAGATATTTATTCACGCAGACCCTTGCATTCCGCCTGATAATTGTGAGGCTTGCAACTATTTGGCTTGTTCATTACGTGAAAAACCTTTCGTTAAAAGTCCTGAATGGACTGTGAAAAACTTGGTTGCTGATGCTAAGTATTTTAGAAACTTGTAAAACTATACCGAAAACCAAAAATTTATAGTTTTCAGTATAGTTTTATAGAAAAATTAAGCTAATACTTGCTGTACTTTTTGAGCAGCTTCTTGAAGCGTGATAGCAGAAAAAACTTTCAGTCCTGATTCGTCAATTATTTTAGCACCTTCTTCAGCATTTGTGCCTTGTAAGCGTACAATAATAGGAACGTTGATATTATCAATTTTTTTATAGGCTTCTACAACGCCATTTGCTACTCTATCGCAACGAACAATGCCTCCGAAAACATTGATGAGAATAGCTTTTACATTAGGGTCTTTGAGGATAATACGGAAACCTGCTTCTACGGTCTTCGCATTTGCCCCTCCTCCAACATCAAGGAAATTGGCAGGCTCGCCTCCAGATAGTTTGATAATATCCATTGTTGCCATTGCCAAACCTGCTCCGTTTACCATACAACCTACATTTCCATCAAGTTTCACGTAGTTCAAATCGTTTTCTCCAGCTTCCACTTCCAAGGGGTCTTCTTCCAAAATATCTCTCATTTCGGCAAGCTCTGGGTGGCGGAATAAAGCATTATCATCTAAATTCACTTTGCAGTCAACGGCTAAAATTTTATTATCAGACGTTTTTAGTACGGGATTTACCTCAAATAAAGAGGCATCAGAGTCAGAATAGGCTTTGTAGAGAGATTTAATAAAATTAACCATTTCTTTGTGAGCGTTACCTTCAAGACCTAAGGCAAAAGCAATTTTACGTGCCTGGAAGTCGCGAAGCCCCACACGAGGGTCTACAAACTCTCTGATAATTTTTTCGGGGTGATTTTCAGCTACTTCCTCAATATCCATTCCGCCTTCAGTACTTGCAATAATAACATTACGGGCAGAAGCTCTATCAAGCAAGATACTCATGTAATACTCTTTGGGAGCGTTTTCGCCTGGGTAATATACATCTTGAGCTATCAATACTTTATGAACTTTCTTACCTTCTGGACCAGTCTGAGGGGTAATTAGCTGCATTCCTAATATTTTTTCAGAAAGTTCTCTTACCTCATCATAGTTTTTGGCGAGTTTTACACCACCGCCTTTTCCACGACCACCCGCGTGAATCTGGGCTTTTACTACAAACCAAGTAGTTCCTGTTTGTTGATTAAGTTCGCGAGCCACTTCTACGGCTTTGGAGGGAGTATCAGCAATGATACCTTCTTGGATACGAACGCCATGGCGTTTGAGCAAGTCTTTTGCTTGATATTCGTGGATATTCATAATAAAGATTGCAGGTTAAATTAATTTATCTGCACGAAGTTAAAATATTTTTTAAATATTTTGCAAGAAAGCCTTTGTTTTTATTTTGTTTTTTAAAAAATGGCTAAAATCATACATTATTACTTCCTTCACATAGGCGTAATAGTGCATAACAATTTATTCGCCAAATAAAGCATAATATTCTCTTATTCAGACAAAATAATATACTTAATTTTCATATTTTGATAAAAAAAATACCCTAATATTTGTTTGTTTCCAAATCTTTATGTTTTTTTGTACTTAAACAAAATGTAAAATTAACTTAAATCATTGTTAATCTTAACCCAAACAACAAGCGTTTATGAAAAAAAACCTACTTTTGGGGTTCGTAATGGTCTTCTTGCTGGCTTTTCAAGCCTTCGCACAGACCGACGTAACCATCTCGGGTAAGGTAACTGACTCCAAGGGGGAGCCAGTTCCCGGTGCAAGTGTTTATGTGAAAGGTAATACTTCCGTAGGCACAATTACTGATGCAAATGGTAGCTATACGCTTACCGTGCCTTCAGGTTCAAGACTAATTATTACGGCTGTAGGTCTACAAACACAAGAAATAGGTGTTGGTAGCGAGCCTGTAATCAATGTAAAAATGGCAGAAGAAGATGCTATTGGTGAGGTAGTGGTAACTGCGGTGGGTATCAAAAGACAGCCCAAAGAGCTGGGTTATTCTGTAACTCAGATTAAGGCTGAAAATTTGAACCAAGCCAAAGCCATCAATACTGCTGTTGGGCTTTCTGGTAAAGCAGCTGGTTTGCAAATCAACCAGACGACTGGTGGGGTGAACCCAAATACACGTATCGTGCTTAGAGGTAACCGTTCTTTGACTGGTAACAACCAAGCTTTGGTGGTGTTAGATGGTTCTGTTGTTCCTCAATCAGTACTTACAAACTTGAACCCTAATGACATAGAGAGTGTAAATATCTTGAAAGGTGCTAACGCTGCTGCTATTTATGGTGCTGATGCTGCTAACGGGGTGATTGTTGTAACTACCAAAAAAGGTGGCGATAAGTTCTCTGCTACGCTTTCTCATACCAATATGATAGAGCAAGTGAGTTTCTTACCCTCTTTCCAAAATCAATTTGGAGCTGGTACGTTTCCCTATAGCCAATATTACATTCCTTATGAAAACCAATCTTACGGACCTGCTTTTGGCACAAACCCTGTGATTGGCTATGATGGTACTGTATATGATGGAAATGCGGTTGTTTTAGGTAAAAAATTAGAAGATGGAACATACCAAACTGCTCCTTATCAAGCTTTACCTAACGAGAAAAAAGAAGTATGGGACATTGGTAGTATGATGCAAACAGAGGTATCGCTTTCTGGTGGTAACAAAAACTCTAAGTTTTATCTTTCTTTCCAAGATTTGAACCAAAAGGGTGTTGTTCCTAAGGATAAATACAGAAGAAATAGTTTCCGTTTGAACGCAAGTACTGAAGCAGGCAAATTACAAGCTGGTTTCAATGTGAACTATACCTAAGCGAGAACAGATGTACATTACTCTGAATCAAGAATAGGTACTTCTAATCCTCCTTCTTATGGTTTGGATAGAGACCAATCTTTCTATTGGTTGGTGATTAACTCTGCAGCTAATATTCCTTTGAATAGTTATAGAAATTGGAAGCCTCTCAAAAATGCAGATGGCTCTTTGAACTATGCCAACCCTAATAACTACTACAACGATTACTATAACAATCCTTGGTTTTATCTGGATAATAATCGTTTAGATAGAACAGATGATTTCTTGACTGCTAATGCTGAATTGAATTATAAAGTGGCTCCTTGGTTGAATGCTACCTATCGTATCGCTACTACCAATCAAAGCACTTTCTCTAAAGCATACTCTGACAAATTCGATTATAGCTCTTGGGCTACGGATTCTGTAGGTAGAAGTGTTGCTAAGGACTATGCTGGTTATGTAAGAGATGTATCTTCTAATAGTACACGTATCAGCCAAGATTTATTCTTAACCGCCAAGAAAAAGTGGACGAACTTCTCTGTATTAGGAATTGTGGGTATGAACTTGTTTGATAACTCTACAAAGTACTCAAGTGTAGCCGCTACAGGGCTTGTAATTCCAGGTTTATTTAATGTAAATAACCGTATTGGTGAAGCTGTAGTAGATGAAGAAAATACTAAGACAAGAAGAGTTGGGGTATTTGGGGACGTTACGATAGGCTTTAAAGACTATTTGTTCTTACATGCTTCAGGAAGAAATGACTGGGATTCTCGTTTGGCAAAAGAAAATAACTCTTTCTTCTATCCATCTGTAGATTTATCCTTTGTTTTGAGTGATGCTATTGGTGCTTTGAAAGATAACAAAACGCTTACTTATGCAAAACTAACAGCTGCTGCTACCAAAGTAGGTAACGTAAACTTGGGTGCTTACAACTTAGAAACCGTATTCAATGGTGGAGCAGGCTTCCCTTATGGTGATTTGGCAGGTTTCTCTGTAGGTAATACCCAATACGACCCTAAACTAAAACCTGAATTCACAACTTCTTATGAATTTGGTATTGAGTTAGGTTTCTTAGAAAGATTAAACTTAGAGTTAGCTTACTATACGCAAAAAACTACTGACCAAACTGTAAATATTGCTATTTCTAATTCTACAGGCTTCACTGGAGCAGTTATCAACACAGGACAAGTAGACAACTCTGGTTTTGAGGCTACTTTGAGAGGTACAGTGCTTAAAACTGAAAACTTCAGATGGGATGTAAGTATGAACTATGCTTATAGAGATAACAAAGTGGCTTCTTTGTACCAAGGGCTTGATGAGATTGCTTTATCTAATGTAGATGCAGATGGTACAATTGCTGCGATTGCTGGCGAGCAGTATCCTGCTTTAAAAGTAAGTTCTTACAAGAGAGACCCTCAAGGTAGAGTAATTGTAGACCCTGTAACAGGTTATCCTATTGAAGCTACAGGTTTTACCAATGTTGGTCAAACTAACCCTAAACACTTAGTAGGTATCCAAACATCTTTCTCTTACAAAGGTTTTAGCTTATCAGCTTTAGCGGAGTACCGTGCAGGTAACGTGATTTATCACGCAACTGGTCATAACTTAGTATTTACAGGAGTAGCTGAGGTTACTGCTATGTACAACCGTGAGCGTTTTGTATTCCCTAACTCCGTAACAGAAGTTACAGATACCAATGGTAATGTAATAGACTACCAACCCAATACTAACATTGCTGTACAAGATGGCGGTTTAGGTTTCTGGGACGACCACTTTGATGGCGTGGGTGAGAACTTTGTAACCAGCGGTGCTTTCTGGAAACTTCGTGAAGTGAATTTGACTTATACACTTCCTGAGTCTTTCTTAGAAAAAAGCAAAATCTTCAAAGGTGCTTCTGTAAGCTTTATTGGAAGAAACTTGTTGATGCTTTTGCCTAAAGCTAACAAATACACTGACCCTGAGTTGAGCACAACTACAGGTAACGCACAAGGTGCTAACAATATCTTCAATACACCTCCTACGAGAATGTATGGTTTTAACGTAACCTTGAACTTCTAAAAAGAAAAAGAAATATGAAAAAAGTAATTTATTCTATCCTTGCCCTGAGTTTATTCTTTACTTGGGGCTGTAAAAAAGGCTACTTAGATATCAACCAAAACCCTAACCAACCTACTTCTGCTCAACCTGAACAGATACTTCCTACTGCCCTGAACAACACTGCGGGTAGATGGACACACAGGGAAATGGGGGCATTTTGGATGGGACAATGGGCACCTTCTGGTTCTGTGTCTGGTTTCACAGCTGAAAAAACATATAACCCTGCTTCCAACTATAGAACAGCTATTTGGTCTGGTATATATGATAACCTCAAAGACTATGATTTTGTAGAGAAAGAGGCTGAAAAATCTGGGAAAGATGCTTTGAGAGGTATTGCTAAAATCATGAAAGTATACAACTATCAGATTTTGGTGGATACTTATGGCAACGTACCTTATACAGAGGCTCTGCAAGGAACTGATGTAATCAGACCTACCTACGATAAGGCTGAGGATATCTATGACGATTTTATCGTACAATTGGATACCGCTATTGCCTTACTCAAAAAGCCTGAGAGCAGTATCAATGTATTTCCTCGTTCCTCAGATATTGTGTTTGGAGGAGATGCAACTAAATGGGTGAAGTTTGCTAATACGATGAAAATCAAAGTATTGCTTCGCCATGCTAATAACTCTGCAAAAGCGGCTTATATCCAAACAAATGTGGATAATATCGTTGCTGAGGGTTCTGGTTTTATTACAGAAAATGTACTTTCTAATCCTGGATACCTACAATCTGACGGAAAATTAAACCAGTTCTGGGCTACATATTTCAAAGATGCGGCAGGTACCAATGTTACAGCGGTTAGCTTTTACGCAGTAGGTGCTTACTTCAAAACAATGCTCGATGGTAGAGAAACTATAGGTGAGTACAGAGGTAGAGGAGGTTTTTACTCTGCAACTGCGTCTCTTGAAGGGGTAACCTTAGGGCAATTAGATGCACCTTTGTACGCAAATTGTTCAAAATTTAATGAGGAAGGTCTATTTCTTTGCCAATCCTTTAACCAAGATTCTTACTTGATGTCTGCGGCTGAGAGTTTCTTTTTGCAAGCTGAAGCTGCTGAGAGAGGGTATTTAGCCGATGACGCTCAGATGTTATATAACAAAGGGGTAGAAGCTTCTTTCGTAGAAAATTACATTCCAGGTGGTTATACAGGAGCTGCTTCAGATGCTGCGGCTTATGTTTCTAATGGCGAAGAGGTTTCCGATTATGCTGATGCTCCTGATAAAATAGAGCTTATCATCACGCAGAAATACATTGCTGGTTTTGGTCATGGTGCTTTTGAGGCTTGGTGCGACTATAGAAGAACAGGTTTCCCTAACCCAACAGCTCTTGACGGAACAGGTGACATATTCTATTCTCCTCAAAGTATTTTTGGTAAATCTATCCCTGCTCGTTTGTTGTATCCAAGTACTGAAGAACAAACTAACTCAGCAAATGCTTTGGCAGAAGGCATAACTAATGTGCATACACAGAAGTTATTTTGGGCAAAGTAAATTTAGGGGTTACGTTTTTTGAAAAAAATGTATTTATGTTTAACACGAGGAATCAGTCTTAAAAGCTGATTCCTTGAAACAAAAAAACTCAAAAGTATGAAAAAAATAACAAAACTTGCTTTAAGTACAGCATTGCTGGGTGTGATGCTTACTTCTTGTTTGAAAGATAAAGAAGTATTACCTGGGAGCAATAATATTGTGAACGGTGTAGATGCTTCTAACGTGGTGGTTTCCTTCACAGGAGCTGCAGGTGTAGATGAAATCACTTATGGTGTAGCACCTCAAGTTGATGCACAAAAAGTGTTCATAGGTATAAGCTCTAATGTGCCTGTTCCTCAGGATGTTACGCTTCAAGTAAAATTGCTTGCTACTCCAGATGGCGAAACTCCTCTTCCTACTGATTACTATACTTTCCCTGAAACAGTTACTATCAAGGCTGGTGAGAGAGAGTCTGGTTTTTCTATTGAGATGGTGAATACAGACCAGTTGGATTTTTCTGCTAAGTATTACTTAGGTTTCGAGATAACATCTACCTCTTCAGGCATTGTAGCCTCTAATTTAAGATTTTTGAATGCAAAAGTAGTTGTTAAAAATGAGTGGGCTGGTAGTTATGCTTGGTCTGCATATTTAGATCACCCTAATAATACTTTGGATGGTACCTATGCAGGTACTAAAACTCTTTCTACGGTAGATGCTACAACTACAATAATGAATGCTGGACCTTTTGGTGGTACTACCTTAGTAGCTTGGCAAACAAACTTGGATAATACACTTACTTACGTAACTGCTCCTGGTGCGGGTATACCTGTTTGTGATCCTATCTCAGGTCTTCCTAATTACTATGACCCTGTTGCTAAGAAGTTCGTAATGAATTATTCTTATACATTGTCTAATGGTACTCGCTTCCTTAATGAAACTTGTACTTTAAAGTAATGCTTATTTTTTTAAGGAAACCCTCACTAAATAGTGGGGGTTTTTGTTTTTTATGCTTTACCTCATTCCTACACTTTTAGCTGAAAATACACAAGCCAAGGTACTACCTGGATACGTAACAGAAACTATCCAAACCTTAGAGCATTTTATCGTAGAAGATATACGTTCTGCTCGGCGTTTCATAAGTAGTTTGCGTTTGGGCTTACAAATAGATAAACTTCAATTCTATGAAATAGGCAAACGTAGCCATTTGGAAAATCTGACAGAAGTGCTCTTAGGTTTAGAAAAAGGGCTTTCGGTGGGTTTGCTTTCTGAGGCGGGCTGCCCTGCAGTAGCCGATCCTGGGGCAAGTGTGGTCGCTTGGTGCCAAGAGAGAGCCATAAAAGTAGTGCCAATGGTAGGAGCATCTTCGCTCTTGCTCGCTTTGATGGCTTCTGGTTTCAACGGACAAAGTTTTGCTTTTCAGGGTTATTTGCCGATAGATAAAGCTGAAAGAATTCAGAAAATCAAGGAGTTAGAAAAAAAAATATATAACGAAAACCAGACACAGATTTTCATAGAAACGCCTTTTCGTAATGAGAGTTTGGTGGCTGCAATTTTGCAGACCTGCCAACATCAAACTAAACTATGCATAGCAGCCAATATCACTGCCGATAATGAGTCCATTCTGACAAAAACCATTGCCCAATGGCGTAAAGAAAAAATAATTTTACACAAAATACCTACTGTTTTTCTGTTATATCGCTAAACTTCCATTAGCCAATACCAAAAACTTACGCTAAGCAAAGAAAGTGGAATGCCTATGGCTACCAAAAAATTCGCTAATTTCGGGTTTAAGCCGTTTTCTGAGGCGATTAGTGAGGAGGTTATCATCGGAGCCATCGCACTTTCCAGTATGATAACTTTATCAGCAAGGCTTTTGGGGAAGCCCAATAGCATAAAAAATACGAAGGGAATGAGAAAGAGTTTGTAGCTCAGACCGAGCAGCCAGTCTTTTCTGTTTACTGCTTGGGTATCAAAAGAAAGTTGCCAGCCTACCGAAAATAAAGCTAATGGGCTGAGTGTTTCGGCAAATCGTTTGAATGTACTCTGGGCAAACTCAGGGAAATCAAGGGCTAAGAAATTGAGTAGTAAAGCAACTATAAAAGCCTCAAAAGCAGGAAAGTACAAAAGCTTTTTTACGATGACGTGGTAATGTAGTTTTTTGTCTGAAAAATACAGAGCTAATAAAATTCCTAAAACAGCCAACACTAAAAATGTGCCTTGGTCTATCAAAACAGCAGTTTTTAGAGCTTCTTTACCATAAAAGGCTTCCACAAGCGGATAACCCACGAAAGAGATATTGCCAAAACCACAAGCCAAGACCAAAGCTCCATAGGTGTTTTTGGAGTATCCAAAAATATATTTGAAAATACCAAAAAATACTAAGGCAAATACCAAAACAAGCAAACCTAAACTAAGTGGCAGCCAACTTCTGGCGGAGAACTCCACTTTAGGAATGTAATAAAGAGCCATAGAAGGCAAAGACACATACAATACAAAAACATTGATGCCTTGGGCTACATTTTCGGGGAGTTGCAGCGGCTTACGAAGTTTTTTGAGCAAAAAACCCAAGCCTATTGCCACTACAATAAGGGAAAAATTACTCATACTTAACTAATAGCCGCGAGCCAATAACTCACTGAAAATAGCGTAACGCTCTTCCACGCCGATATCTTCTATGAGTAAAACTCCCAGAGAAGGATAAAGTTCGGAGAAATCAAGATACATTATTTTTTCCTTTTTGGTGTTGTAGAGAGCTATTTCTTTATCTTCGCTTTTTACTTCACCAAGTAGCTTTTCTTTTTGTTTGACGAGTGCACTTTCCTGATGAAGTTCTATGTCAAAGCTATTTTTGTCAAAATCTGCTTGGGCTATTTTTATTTTTTTATCATCAAAAGTTACAGTCCATAGCTTTTTATTATCTTTTGCAAGTACTTCAAACCCTTTTACGAGGTTTTTAATATTAAATATCAAAAAAGTATCTTTCGCTAAAAAATATTGCCGATTGCTGCTGTTTTTTTGCTTAGCTACTACCAAAGTACTATCAGGTAGGGTAATTTTTATCAAGTTATCTTTTTCAAATTGAATAGCTCCCAAATATACTTTATTGCTGGCTTGGGGGACAATAGCTTTTTCAGGGTTTTTCAGGCGAGTTTGGTATTTTACAGGGGCTTCTTTAAGCTCATTTGTGTTTTTTTTTGATGAGCAAGCCAACATATTAAGGCTAAGAAATAAAAAAATATAGTTTTTCATTGTAAAAAAATTAAATAATGAATTTTAATTTATTTGAGTACTTGCACCCATCCATTGCATTTTGCCCCCGAAGGAGATTCTAAGTGGTAATAGTAAATGCCAGCGGAAATTTCTTTTTCATCACCCCAATCATTTTGGTAGTCATCAGATTTGAATAATCTTTTGCCCCATCTGTTCCATATTTCTAATTTAGAACCTTTTTCAGCAATTTCAAAGGTGTCATTGAGTCCGTCATTGTTGGGGGTGATGGCATTTGGAGGCTCTATGGGTGGTTTGGGAATAATTACTTCTTGTTTTACGGTAGTAACGCAAGCATTGGGATTGTAAGCTAATAAGCTGATAGCGTAGGTTTTACTGTGTTCTTTGTAGGTGTATTCTGCTGGGTTGATGCCTTCCAAGATATTGCCATCACCCATATCCCATAAAAATTTAGTAAAAAAGGTTGTATCTGTGTTTTCTAATTGGAGTTTTACACGATAAGGTGTGCTACAATCTTTAAGTAACTGATAGCTGAAATCAGCTTTGGCAGTAGGCAAGACTTCTACCTTAATTTTTTGTGTTTTTCTACATTTATCATCTTGAAAAGTAACCGTATAAGTAGTGGTGGTAGCAGGGGAAGCAATAGGGTTGGCAATAGTAGTACTACTTAGCCCCGTAGCTGGCGACCATTGGTAACTATTGGCTCCACTGGCTTGTAGTTGTATGCTTGAGCCTTTACAAACGCTCAGGCTATCATCTATTTGGAAATTAGGAATAATGATAGCAAGGTCTTGCAGAGCTTGGTCTGTTTGGTTGCAGTTGGTAACGGTGAGCCTTACTTTGTAATTGCCAGAGGAATTGAAGGTATAATAGAAATCTTTTTCTGTATTTTGCGAATAAATGATATTATTTCCTGCGTCTAAGATTTCCCACAAAAACTCGTCAGCATCTAAGGCTAAAAATTTGAAAAATATTCTTTGCTCACAGATTTCTGTCCCGCTTGTTAAAACTTGAGAATTGAGAGGGTTTACCATTTGAAAAGAAGCAGCTACGTTCAATTTGAACTTAAAAACGGCATTATTACAATTACTACTATTATTCGTAGCTGACCAAGCCCCTGTGGTAATAGGAAAGGCATCACTGCCGCCACAAGAAGCACAAACTGAGTGGTAAATAAGTCCATCTTTGGAGAAACGACTTGTGCCACCATCTACGTGGTCGCCTACTTCAGAACTTGTATTTTCACCGAAAAAAGTACCATAAATGAGCCTTTCCATATTTTTTCGGAAAACAGCAATATAAAAGTCTTTACCGTTGAGTGTAGTACCTCTGTAAGCATCAGGGGTTATAGGCATATTTTGTACGGTGCTTCCAGAGCCATTGAGCGAGCCAGCCCAGCCAGCGATATAAATATTGTTGCAATCGCTTTCAGTTACTACCAAAAAAGCAGTAGGAGAAATATCAGGGTTGCCATCACCTCTGCCGATGCGTGTGCTCCAACGACTCGTAGTGAGGTCTGGGCTAATTTTATGAATAAATTGTCCTCCGTTTGCATTGCTATAAACGCCTGTGCTTATGGGGTAATCCCCAGAGGTAACGCCAAAAATATGAGGTTCTTGCTCTCCGTCCAAATCTATGAAAAAAGCCATATCAGCAGCACTTGTTCCAAGATATGTATTGATAAGATTGTTACCTGTGGCATCAAATTTAGCTAAAAAACCATCATCAGAGCCAGCAGCAAGCGATTGGTAGCTGCCCGTAGTGAGTGGTAAGTTATTACTTGTAGTACCACCGCCTACATAAACTTCCCCTACATTGTTAGTTTTGATAGAAAGGGCTAAATCTATACCATTTCCACCAAAATATTTTCCCCAAGTGAGGTTTAGTGCATTATCAAATTTCCCTATTAAGCCATCAGCAAGCCCACTAAGCGTACCCGTAAAGCCTGAAACACTCGTAGAGCGTGTGGTAGAGGCAATATACACATTATCCAAACTGTCTACATACACATCTCCCCGTAATTCATCACCATAGTTATGAATAATAGTACTTCCGCTTGGTTTTAAGCCATCGTTGCCTGAGCCTCCTATGAATTTGGAGCTATTAAGCGTACCATCAGGATTGAGTTTCATTAGAAAAATATCACTACCAGCCGTATAAGAAATACCAACTACAGTAAGGGAGCTCCCCCCTTGAAACGTATTTCCTGCAAAAGTACTTGGAAAATTATTTGAACTGGTTGTTCCTAAAATGAATAAATTATTTTGGCTATCTACCACTAAGCTGTGGGGAACTTCGGAGTTGCTCCCACCAATGACCGAAAGTTGTAAAAGGGTTGTACCTGTACTATTATACTTGAATATACCCACATCTGTAAGGCTACTACTTACCCCTCCATTAGGTGTACCTATAAGCTGAGCTCCTGTGAAGTTTGGAAAGTTGAAGCCGAAAAAAGTAGAACCTGAGTACAAATTACCTGCGGCATCAAAAGTAGCCGTATTGCCCCAATTATCTGAACTACCGCCAGAGTAAGTGGAAAAAACTAATTCGGGGTCAATGACGAGAGGGTATTTTTTGTTGTATCCCTTTGGAAAATCAAAGCTAATGATATTATCTTTCAGAATAAAATTGGTTTCTACAAATACTTTTTGCCCACGTATGAGTTGGTAACTAATGGGGCGTTTTTCGTAGATAGAACCAACACTGGTTTGTATTTCGAGGCTGCCATCAGGTAGTAGACGTAGTTTATCAGCATAACGATAAGCTAACTGTATGCTTTTGGGATTGGCGTGGCTTTGTACGTATAATTCGTATTTGAGTGTATGTTCTTTTCTAAAGATTTGGTAATCAACACCTTCGTAGATATTAGGATAGGAGATTGTTTCATAACCTTTTACATTGCTTGCCCACTGTTTTTTTTCTCCCACATAAAAATTATAGTGGGTAGGGCTTGGCTTTTGAGCTTTTACTTGTATAGGATTTGCTCCAAGAAACTCAACTACAAAACTATGAGCTTTTATACCAGCTTGTTTTTCGTAATGAGCATATTGGGGTTTATCTTTGTAAAATTCTTTATGTTTGAAATAATTAAGGGCTTCGTGCTCATAAAAGCTATACTGTAAAGCATTGTTATATACAAATAAAAAACCAGAGGGGATATCGGCTTTGTATTGAATATCCTTACTCCATTGATTTTTATTTTCAAGGAAAAGAATACCACTTGTGGGCTGAGAAAAACCATAATGCCAGCACAAGAGCAGGAAATATATAAGACTATATTTTCTCATAAACTTAAGAATTAGCTAATTTTACAAAAATACTTAAATAATTCTAATATGAAAGAAATGCGAGTTATTTTTTGTGCCAAAAACATATTGTACTCAAAGTAGTTGTTGGTTTTATGGAAAAGTATGATTATATCATTGCAGGAGCAGGAGCAGCAGGGCTTAGTCTTGCTTTTTATATGGCTCAGAGTGCTACTTTAAAACATAAAAAAGTACTTCTGATAGATAAAAAATCTAAAGATACTAACGACAGAACTTGGTGTTTTTGGCAGGAAGAAAAATCGGCTTTTGAGGATGTTTTATATAAAAAGTGGGGTAAAATCTATTTTGCTAATCATTCTTTCCAGAAAAAGATAGAAATAGAGCCTTACAGCTATAAAATGCTCAAAGGTATAGATTTTTATGCTTACACACAGCGATTTATTAAGGAAAACACTAATTTTCAGTGGATAAATGACGAGATTGTTTCTTTAAAATCTACAAGAAACTATGTAGAGATTTCTACAAAGTATCATCAATTTGAAGCTACTTACGTATTTGATGGGCTTTGGGAGCAAAAAAATCTTCAGAATAAACAAAAAGGTTATCATTATTTTTTGCAACATTTTAAGGGTTGGGTCATAAAAACAGAGGAGGCTGTTTTTGATGAAAAAACAATGACTTATATGGATTTTAGTGTTCCACAACAAGCAAAAGAAGTGCGTTTTGCCTATGTGTTACCTTTTAATCATAACGAGGCTCTGGTAGAGTATACCCTTTTTTCTGAGAATTTACTTCCTGAAAGTGAGTATGATAATCATTTGAAAAAATATATTGAAGAAACATTACATATAAAAAAATACGAAATTCTGGAACAAGAGTTTGGTGTAATACCAATGTATGATGCTCCTTTCAGGGCAAATAAGGGGCGTATAGTGGCTATTGGTACAAAAGCGGGAGCAGCGAAAGCAAGTACAGGTTTTGCTTTTAATCGCATACAGATACACAGCCAAGCCATCGTGAGGGCTTTGGAAGCTCAGAAAAAGCCGCCTATTTTTTCTTCTTCTTTCAAACATCAATTTTATGATAGCACTTTGCTCAATGTGATAGCCCACAACAGAATGAAAAGCGAGGAAATTTTAGGAAGAATGTTCGCCAAACACCCTATCAGACGTATATTTAGGTTTTTAGATGAAAAAAGCTCAGTTCTTGAAGACCTAAAAATAATGAATTCTATGCCTTGGCTTACTTTTTTGAGAGCAATTCTATCCAATCTCAAAAATAAATTCTAAAAATTGCATAGAAAATTACCACCAAAAAGCCAGAACTATTTTCAAAATCTCTTACAAATTGTATTTTTGTCAAAATTTTTTATTTCAATCGCTATGGCAGAATATAATTTTAGAACAATAGAAGCAAAATGGCAACAGTTTTGGGCTGAAAAAAAAATCTATCAAACAGAAGAAAACACAGAAAAACCTAAATACTATGTTTTGGATATGTTTCCTTATCCTTCTGGGGCAGGGTTACACGTAGGGCATCCGCTGGGTTATATTGCTTCTGATATTATTGCTCGCTACAAAAGAGCTAAAGGCTTCAATGTATTGCACCCGATGGGTTTTGATAGCTTTGGTTTGCCCGCTGAGCAATACGCCATACAAACAGGGCAGCATCCAGCTATTACTACCACAGAAAATATTACACGTTACAAAGAACAGCTAAAAAATATTGGTTTTTCCTATGATTGGGATAGAGAAGTACAAACCTCTGACCCTAATTATTACAAATGGACACAATGGATTTTTATGCGTTTGTTTGAGGCTTGGTACAATAAAACAACCGATAAAGCCGAACATATCAATACGCTCATTGCTGAATTTGAAAAGAATGGTAATGCTAAAGTAAAAGCCGTTTGTGATGAAGATACGCCAATATTTTCAGCAGAAATATGGAAAAATTTTTCCGAACAAGAACGTTCTGATATTTTACTGAAGTATCGTTTGACATATCTCGCAGATGCTTATGTGAACTGGTGTCCTGCATTGGGTACGGTACTTGCCAATGATGAAGTAAAAGATGGTGTTTCGGAGCGAGGAGGTTATCCTGTAGAACGAAAACTGATGAGACAATGGATGATGCGTATTACGGCTTATGCAGAACGTCTTTTGAATGATTTGGAAACATTAGACTGGTCAGAAAGTATCAAAGAAGTACAAAGAAATTGGATTGGTAAAAGTGTGGGAGCGGAAGTTACCTTCAAATTAGCTCAAAGTGAGGCTACTATTACCGTCTTTACGACTCGCATAGATACTATTTATGGGGTAACATATTTGGTTTTAGCTCCTGAAAATGAGTTGGTTAGTGAAATTACTACACAAACTCAGAAAGCAGAAGTAGAAGCATACATAGAGAAAGCCAGCAACCGAAGCGAGAGAGACCGTATGGCTGATGTAAAAACTGTTTCGGGCGTTTTTACGGGTAGTTATGCGATAAATCCATTTACTAATGAGCAAATTCCTGTTTGGGTAGCTGAGTATGTATTGGCTGGTTATGGTACAGGTGCTGTGATGGGCGTACCCAGTTCTGATGATAGAGACTATCGTTTTGCCACACATTTCAATTTGCCTATTGTAAGAGTGATAGAAGGCACGGAAGAGGCTGAGAATCCAACAGAAAAAAAATATGGTAAAATGATAAATTCAGGCTTTCTCAATGACTTGGATACCCAAGAAGCGATTGAAAAAGCGATTGAATTTGCAGAAAAAAATAAGTTTGGGCTAAAAAAGATAAACTATAAAATGCGTGATGCAGTGTTTAGCCGTCAGCGCTATTGGGGCGAGCCCGTGCCTGTTTACTTCAAAAATGGTATTCCTAAACTCATCGAAGAAAAAGAGTTGCCTTTGGAACTTCCTAAAATTGATAAATATTTGCCTACAGAAACAGGGGAGCCTCCTTTGGGCAGAGCAGAAGACTGGAAATATCAAAATGAATATGAATACGAATTGAGTACGATGCCAGGTTGGGCTGGTAGTAGTTGGTATTGGTTGCGTTATATGGATGCAAACAACGACAAAGAGTTTGTAAGCAAAGAAAAAGAACAATATTGGCAAAATGTAGACTTGTATATTGGCGGTGCTGAGCATGGTACAGGACACTTACTATACAGTCGCTTCTGGAATAAAGCCTTATTTGATTTAGGCTATATTTCAAAACCTGAGCCTTTCCAAAAAATGATTAACCAAGGAATGATTCAGGGGCGTAGTAATTTTGTTTACAAGGTTTTATACAAAGAGATACACGCTTCTAAAAGATTGTTGGAACATTTACTTCCTTTAGGTTTTATACAAGAAACTACCTCTGGTGATTTGAAATTAGACTTTATACATAAAGAAAAAAATATTGCTGTTGAGATACGTTCTCAGTCTATTATCAAAGAAAACTGGCAAGAATATTTAGCTAAATATGCTGAATTTATGCCACAAGGCTGTCAAGTTATGTTTGTTTCTGTGGAAGAAATCTTTGTAAATGTTGGTGAAGCCATAGAGCGTATCAAAAAGGCTTTGAGTGGTGGAGAGATTTTGCAATTTCCAGAAAACGAGTATAGATTGCCTAACTTATTTGTTTCGCACAATCTCAAAAAAGACTATGAAACCATTGATTTACACGTAGATGTAAATATTGTAGATAATGATATACTTGATATAGATGCCTTTAGGCAATGGAGACCAGATTTGGAAGATGCGGAGTTTATTTTAGAAAATGATAAATATATTTGTGGGGCAGAAGTAGAAAAAATGTCAAAACGTTGGTACAATGTAGTAAACCCCGATAATGTGGTTGAGCGTTATGGAGCTGACACTTTGCGTTTGTACGAAATGTTTTTAGGTCCTTTGGAGCAATTTAAACCTTGGAATACCAATGGAATTGAAGGGACTCACAAGTTTTTGAGAAAATTATGGCGTTTGTTTCATGATGCATCAGGAGAATTTCAAGTTTCTGATGTAGAAGCAAGTAAAGAGGAGCTTAAAATATTACATAGTACTATTAAAAAGGTAAGCGAAGATATTGAGCGTTTTTCTTTCAACACCCCTGTAAGTAGTTTTATGATTTGTGTAAATGAACTTACAGACTTAAAATGCAACAAAAAAGCTATTTTAGAACCATTGTTAGTGTTGCTTGCTCCTTATGCTCCGCATATAACCGAAGAATTATGGAGTTTGTTAGGGCATTCCGAAAGTATAAATACTGCTCAATATCCTACTTCTGAGGAAAAATATTTGCAAGAAGATTCTTTCGCTTATCCTATTTCTATCAATGGAAAACTAAGAACAACCATTGATTTTGCCTTAGATACACCTAAAGATATAATGGAAAAAGCGGTTTTGGAGAATGAAATTGTACAGAAATGGTTGGAGGGTAAGCCAGCAAAAAAAATTATTATTGTACCCAAAAAAATTGTGAATGTAGTAATATAAAAGAAAGGGCTGTATTTGAGATTAGCTAAGTACAGCCCTTGTTATCTGATATAATCGCCTGTCATTTCTCTGCATCTTTGGATTTTCTTTTTGAGTCTTTTTCGCCAAAAAAAACCATTTCTAAAAAAAGCTTTGAGATGTCCTTGCAGATTTGTTCCAAAAATATTACGTAATTTCATTCCAAAACCAATATCTTTTGGGATAATAATAAATTCTACACGCATTTTTTTGGAAGCTTGTTCGGCACAAGTATTGCCATATAAAATCTCTTGTGTGCTACGAATATAAATTTGTGTGTAGCGTGTCCCCGAATCGCGTACGACTACGGCATCTTTTCCTGCGATTTTCCATTCATTTTCTTTGCCTGTTACCTTAGATTTCTCTTTGATGATTTTCACGGGAATATTCTGAGCGAATATCTCTTGAACAAAACAGTAGAAAATAAATAGGTATAAGGCTTTCATAAGAAATTAAAACTCAAATCTAAGAAAAATCTATCAATAGAATACATCTTTCTTGGGGAAAAATTACTTAAATTTGTAAAAAAATAATAGAATTGAAAATCAGCAAAGCTAAATAATATGGCGACCACACAGAATTACAACGAAGACAGCATTAAATCTTTAGAACCACACGAACACATTCGTTTGCGTCCAGGTATGTATATTGGCAAATTGGGCGATGGTTCTTCGGCAGATGACGGTATATATGTACTTGTCAAAGAGATTGTAGATAACTCCATTGATGAACACACAATGGGTTTTGGCAACAAAATAGAAATCAATATAGAAGATAAAACCGTGAGTATCAGAGATTACGGTAGAGGTATCCCTTTGGGCAAAGTAATAGAGTGTGTTTCTAAAATAAATACAGGCGGAAAGTACGACTCTACGGTGTTTCAAAAATCAGTAGGCTTGAATGGCGTGGGTACGAAGGCAGTAAACGCTTTGTCTAAATATTTTAGAGTGCAGTCCGTTCGTGATGGAAAGGGTAAAGTAGCTGAATTTGAGCGAGGCAAACTCACGAAGGAAGAAGATTTGAGCAATGTGAAAGAGCCCAACGGAACAGCCGTATTTTTTGAGCCTGATGACACAATTTTTAGAAATTTTAGTTTTATCCCCCAATATCTTGAAGAGCAAATCTGGAATTATGCGTATCTCAATGCAGGTTTGAAGGTGATTTTTAATAAACAAGAATATTTTTCTAAAAATGGTTTGTTAGATTTATTACGAAGAAAAACCAATGAAGAAGAAATTCGTTATCCCATTATTCATTTAAAAGGTAATGATATTGAATTAGCCCTTACGCACGGTAACCAATATGGTGAAGAGTATTATAGTTTTGTAAATGGGCAATATACTACACAAGGTGGAACGCATTTGGCTGCTTTCAGAGAGGCTTTGGTGAAAACTTTACGAGAGTTTTTCAAAAAAGACTTTGATGCTTCTGATATTCGGGCTTCTGTGATAGCGGCAATTAGTATACGTGTGCAAGAACCCGTTTTTGAGTCGCAGACCAAAACAAAATTAGGTTCTATCAATCTCACACCTTCCGAAAACTCTCCTACTGTCAAGGCTTTTGTGAATGATTTTGTAAAGAAAGAGTTAGATGATTTTCTGCACAAAAATCCCCAAATAGCGGAGGTAATGCTCAAAAGAATTTTACAATCCGAAAGGGAGAGAAAAGAGATAGCAGGCATCAAAAAATTGGCAAATGAAAGAGCAAAAAAAGCCAATCTGCATAATAAAAAATTGCGTGATTGCCGCATACACTATGAAGATAAAAAGAACGAATTTTACCAAGAAAGTACCTTATTTATTACTGAAGGAGATTCTGCAAGCGGCTCCATCACCAAAGCCCGTAACCCGCAAACGCAAGCCGTTTTTTCTTTGCGAGGTAAGCCCTTGAATTGCTTTAACCTTACAAAAAAAGTGGTCTACGAAAATGAAGAATTTAATTTGCTTCAGCACGCCCTCAACATTGAAGATGGTCTGGATAATTTGCGTTACAATCGTATTGTATTGGCAACTGATGCCGATGTAGACGGAATGCATATACGTTTACTGATGATGACTTTTTTTCTGCAATTTTTTCCTGATTTGGTTAGAAACGGACATTTATTTATCTTGGAAACACCACTTTTTAGGGTAAGAAATAAGCAAAAAACTTTTTATTGTTATACCGAACAAGAGCGTCAAAAAGCTATCAAACAGTTGGGGGTAAACCCTGAAATCACCAGATTTAAAGGTTTGGGAGAAATTTCTCCTGATGAGTTTGGTGCTTTTATAGGAGAAAACATCCGCTTGGAGCCCGTAATACTTAAAGAGCATACCAATATTCATAAAATATTAGAATATTATATGGGAAAAAACACCCCTGCTCGGCAAG
>JANRLU010000103.1:0-10367 GCA_033762275.1 Thermonemataceae bacterium
CCGACCCTCGTTGGGCTAATCTGGCTGAAAAAACAATCGCTGAAATTCTGATAGACCACGCCTATTGCGAACAGAAAGCCGCTTCTTCCTGCATCTCGCTTATCGTAAACTACCCCGATAAAAGCAAATTAGTGGAAACCCTCACCCCTGTTGTCGCAGAAGAATGGGCTCATTTTGAGCGTGTAATGGAAAAAATGAAAGAAAGACATATTGAATTTGGTAAAAAAAGAAAAGATGAATATGTAGAAAAATTACTCCAACTCAAAAAAAAGGGAGGTTCTAAAGATGAGCAGTTGGTAGAAAATCTACTTATCAATGCCATCATAGAAGCCCGTAGTTGTGAGCGTTTTCGTTTGCTTTCTGAAAATATACAAGATGATGATTTGAAAAAGTTTTATTATGAATTGATGATTTCGGAAGCAGGGCATTATGTAAATTTCGTGGATTTGGCAAAAGAATATCTATCAGAAGCCTACGTAAAAAACAGACTCAATGAGCTATTGAAAGCCGAAGCTGAAATAATGAAAAACTTAGACATACGAGGTGATAGAATGCACTAAAATAAAAAAGAGGCAAAAGCCTCTTTTTTATTATTCTATATCTATACCCAAACGAGCCTCGTATTTTTCTCTGGCAAGTTTCTTTTTAAGCACCTTCTCCAGACTTCTATGGATAGGCATAAAGGCAAGAGCCACCGCCACATTTGCCAGCAAAGTGAAAAGCGGAAAACCATTGGTATAAACCGAAATAAAAGGATCTAAGAATACCAAAATAAACTCAAAGAAAATCAATAGAATAAAGAAAACGATATTCTCTACCATAGAGCTACGCATAGTTTTACGGGCAAAACCTACTACTATCAAAAAAGAGGCAACCAAAGCAATAAAAATAGCCGAATACTGCAAGTTACTTGTTCTTTGCTTTTCCTCTGCTTCTTGTTGTTCCTTTATTTCTTTAGCTCTTTGCTCTTTTGCCAATTTACGTTCTGAATCTAATTTACCTTCAGCACGGGCAAATTCTTTTTGCATATCCTCACTAAAAATTTCTTTCTGATGCTCTACAGCTTTTTTGCCCCAGATATTCGCATTTTTGTAATCACTCAATTCCACAAAATTAGCCTTCAAATCCTCAGCGGCGTCTTTAAGAACGTGTTTGGCTTTTATTTCTTTGGCTATTTCATAACCTTTCAAATGAAACTCGTTGGATAAAGCGTATTGCCTTTGGGCTTTGTGCCAATCGCCAATACTACTATAGCCTACCGCCAAAGTAAGCCTATCTTCCATTTCTTTCGCTGTTTTAATAGCGTCATCTAAATATTTTTTAGCTATTTCATAGTCTTTCAAGTTGGTATGAACCTCTCCCAAAGCCCTATAAGTTTCAGCGAGATGCACATCGTCTCCAATTTCTTCCCTTATTTTGAGTACTTTCTGGTTATACGCCAAACTTTGTTGATAGCCCCCTTCATTAGAGTATAAAGCTGCCAAATTAAATAAAGCGGCTGCTTGTTGTTCTGCATAATCTTCTTTTTTCTCAGAGGCTTGTAAGGCTTTTTCAAAATAAGTTTTTGCCTTATCATAATCTTTCATCTGGTCATATACCAAGCCAATATTGATATTAGACGTGATTATTCCTCCTTCATCACCTATTTTCTCCTTAATAACTACCGCTTCAGAATGTTTCTGAATAGCTACGAGGTAATTCCCCAATTTAAAATGATAATTCCCCAGATTATTCAGGCAAGAAGCTACCCCTTTTTGGCTATTTATTTTTTTATTGATACTCAAAGATGCTTCCATATAAGTTATCGCCTGATTATAGTTGGCTTTGTAGTCTTCCACAGCCCCCATAATCTGCAAAGCGTTTGCCTCTCCTTTTTCATTTTTGAGGCTTTTAGCTAATTTTTCAGCTTCTTGGGCATAAGTAAAAGATTTATTCAAGTCTTTTTTGCTCAAAACCCTTCCCAAAAGTATCAGCGTACTGAGTCGGTTGGTATCTTTGGCAGAAAGAGAGTTAAGCTGCTTTTCTAAGCTATCAATTACCTTATCCTGTGCAAAAACATTTAAGGTATTTGAAAGCAAACATACTATAAAAAATATTTTTCTTAGATGTACTATCATAATTGATAAGAGTTGTTTATTGTTTAATAAATTTATTTGTAAACACCTGATTTTGCGTGTATAATTTAGCAAAATATACACCTTTGGGCAAATTTTTCAAGTTATTTTGTAAATTATTTTCTATGTCTTTAGCGTCTTTGCCCGAAGTCGCCCACAACTTATCCCCAAGTACATTGTAAATGTGTAAATCAAGAGGCGTATCTGCAAAACTATCAGCTATTTGTAGCTGAATTTTATCAGTTACAGGGTTGGGATATACTGAAAAAATAGCATTCTCTTTGCCCTCCACAGCCACATACACAGAAGCCGTATAGCTGATTTTCCCGTCTGTATCTTTTTGTTTGAGACGGTAATATGCTGAAGAGCTGGCATTTTTGTCCTCAAAACTATAATTGGAAACTTCTTGTGTATTTTTTTTGCCTGCCACAAAACCAATTTTGAAAAAATCTTTAGCATTATAGCTCTTTTCTATTTCAAATACTTCATTATTAAACTCAAAGGCTGTTTGCCATTTTAGTAAATTTAGCCCTTCTTTTACTCTTTCAGCTGTGAAACTTACCAAACGCACAGGCAGAACTGAAGGCATTACGCCCACAGTCATTGTTCTACCAAATTCTCCAACTGAAGTACCCGGACGACGAGCACGCAACGAACCGAAACCAGAGCCAAAACCTTCATCTACCCATTCTGCTGCATCAGTGGAGTTGGCAGGACGAGTAAATATATGAAAAGCCGAAGCCGCAGGATTTGGGTTAGATGGCGTATTAAGTATTGGATACAAACCACTAATAAATTCATCATCTTTGATGTCCAAAATAAGCTCATCTAAATCTGAGAAAGTAGAAGCACCACCATAGTTTTTGAAAACCCAAAAAACTTTGCTGTAGACATAACTGGGTGACGTAGGATAAAAACCGAAAGGTTGTTCATCATAAACTCTTGAAATAAGCAATTCACCGCCAGGTAAGGGTTGAGAGTTATCAAAATCTATCTCTACACCCACCGTAGAGCGAGCATTTATATCAGCACTTGCAGAAACTATCGTAGAAGAACCATTATCGCCGATAGGAGCTCCATTGTAAGGAAAACTTATTGAGGAAAGAGGAACGATGTCTATTTTTCTTACAGGCATTATTTTATTGAACAAAAAGGCTACATCAAAAGCATCAGAACCATTTTGTCTATCCATTGGGATATACGATTGCAGTGATAAAATTTGTGGATGGCTGGCATTTAACTGTATGTGCATCCATTTTCTTATATTTTTTGCATCAAGGGCTATACTCCAAAAACGAAACTCTTGGATAGAAGCTGTTCGAATAGAATTTGCATCACTTGCATTATCCGCATCTTTACAGATAATTGTTTGGCTTGTTGGGGGTGCCAAAGTTGATGTACCCACCACACCAGAAGATACCCCATCTAAGTACAAAGTCCATTTACCCGCCAAATCATTCACCAAAGCGAAATGATGCCATACTTTCGTTTGAACAAGTAAACCTGTACTAATAGGTGTCCCACCTGCGTCTATTATAAGCAAGCCCCCTGCTGAAGCCTTTATAAATAAGCCAAAGCCATCGCTACCCACCGAACCATTGTAAAAAATATATTGGTTATCTGCAAAATCAGCATCATCAACTTTTATCCAGCCTTCTACCGTAAAATTGCTTGTTTTCGGCAACAAAGCCCCTGCTATATAACGCAAAAAGCCACCGTCATTATTAGTTTGTATATGTGTGTCATTTACGGGAAATAAAGAAGGAGTTTGGTTTAGAAATACTTGGGTATCATCTCCTCCGTTTCTGGTTACTACCAAATCAGGTTTGGCATCTAAGTTGAAATCCGCCACCGCTATATCTGTTGGGTTGTTCAAATCTAACTCATCATTAATAGCAAAAACACCTGCCCCATTATTCCTCCACACTGGTGTAGTATTAGTACCTACTAAGTCTCTGCGAGACACTACCAAATCTAAGTCATTATCATTATCCAAATCGTACAATACAGACTCAAAAGGAAAGCCATCAACTATAATATTGCTATCAAAAGTAGCTCCACCTGCCCCATCACCAAACCATATTTGTACTTCATCATCAATGGAATTACTATTATCCCATGCACTTACAATAATATCATTATTTCCGTCAGCATTAACATCACCTACAGAAAAGGCAGTAACCCGAAAGCCTGTTGCAGAAACAATCGTTGAAAGACTAAGAGAAACTGGATTTCCCACATTACTGATTCTATAGACATAACTACTATTCAAGTTGCTTAAAAGTATATCAGGCTCGCCTGTCGCATTATCCATGATACTAAGTTCTAAATGATGGGTGTCATCGTAACTTATCGGAGGACCTGCAAGCAGACCTGTAGCAGTAGGACTCATTGCGAAACTTCCAGCATCATAGGCATAATACACAAGGAAGTGGTCATTAGAGCCATCAACTGCATAGGTGATAATATCTAAATCGCCATCTTTATCATAATCGTAGGAAATAATTTGACTATAACCGCCTTCATAACCTAAATTATCAAAAGCTGTTGTTTCCGTAAATGTTCCATTTCCGTTATTTTTAAAAAAGATATACCCTTCACTATCCCCTCCTGCCGTAGCGTTCAGTGCTACTATATCCACATCACCATCTTTATCATAATCAGCTACATCTACAGCTTTTATCTCCGCCGATAAGGGGGCAGCAGGATATACGACAGCACTTATAGTTTGGGCATCTTTGTCAAGAAGCACAACGGCTATCTGTCCGTTGAGGTTACCATTGGTAGTAACCACGTCAGCTACACCATCGCCATTAAAATCAGCAGTTTTTACCATATAACGTGTACCATTGAAACCAGAAACTCCATTGTTGATACCTGTGGCAAAGGTAAGCTGGGCACTCAGGTGTTTTGCTTCAAAAATTAAAAAACTAAGAAGCGAAATAAAAACTATGTAAGTTTTTTTCATAGAGATTGCATTATTTATTTTCTTTATATACTTTTCTAAGGGCAAATGTAAGCAAAAAAAGCTGTTTTTTTTGCGTTTCTTTATGAAATTAGCTTTTTTCTTTACGAAAGTCGCTTTTCTTTGCACGAAAGTTTTGGGTTATCCAAAAAAAATTAAGATAAGCAAAAACTAACAAAAACTACGCCAATGTAATTTTTATGAGCAAAAATATTTTTTTTAGTTAGTGATATGACCAGAGAACTCTCAGCATCATAAAAACACAAAAAAGGTTTCTTGCCAAAAAACAAAGAAACCTTTTTTGTAATGCTTGAATTTATTTTTTGATTTTAAGATTTCAGTTGTTTCATTGCTGTTCCCCAATCTTCCAAATGATGTACAGAAGTCAATTTTCCATCAATCACAGTATGAAAATCAATGGACATAATTTTGAAAGATTTTGTACCATTGGTAGGCAAGCCCATAAAATCGCCATTGGGCGTACCACTTACCAAACTACGCACCACGTATTTGTTGCCATCATTGGCAATGTCTTGGGGCTCCCATTTCAAATCGGGAATCAGTTTCCAAAAGAACTCCACCTGTCCAATAAGTTGTGGTTTTCCTTTGCTTTCTATTGAACCGTAAGAAATAAAATCATCTGCCAATACTTCTGAAAGTACCGCAGTAGGCGTAGTTTCGGTATTTACGGTGAGTGCCTTTTTGTAAAAAGCGGTCAAGGATTCTCTGTTTTTGTCCATTTTCTTAAAATTTTAAATAATGAATAATAAGACAAAGTTGAGATAGTTTTAAATTTTGCACAATGGACAAATCAGTCTTTGTATGGTACTTTTGGGAGTTTATTTTTTAAGATATGTCTCTCTAAATTCTACAGGCGTTATTTCTGTATTTTTTTTAAAATACCGAACGAAATAAGCAGGGTCTTCAAATCCTAAATCTTGTCCAATTTCTTTGATAGATAAATTGGTATGGACCAAAAGCCGTTTGGCTTCCAGAAGGATTCGGTCGTTAATGATTTCTTTGGGCGATTTGCCTAAAATTTTTGAAGTAGCTTGCCCTAAGCGTTTTTCGGAAATAAAAATTAGTTGAGCATAATCTTTTACACTTTTTAGTTTAGTGTAGCTTGTTTCCAATAAATCACGAAAAAGCAAGGTATAATCAAGGTCTGCACCTTTTTTCAATCCTGCAAAACCTTGTTTGCGTTTTTCTCTTTCAGCAAGAAGCAAAAAATTATGAAGATAGTTTTTTAATAAAATTGGTTTTGAGTTGTCAGCAGGCAAACTCAATTCTTCTGTAATACTATTGCAAATATTGGTGTATTTCTCAAACTCGTTCTTACTAATTTTAATTATAGGTTCGCTGGCAAGGTCATTAAACAAAATACTACTTCTTAAAAACTTCGTGTCAGTTTCGGTGGTGCAGAAAAAGTCTTCAGTAAAAATTAATACTCGTCCCTCATAATTTAGAAGTTGGTCAAACTGATGCACTCTATCTTTATCAATGAATAGCAACGAATAAGGCTCAACTTTTATGGGTTCAAAATCTACAAAATGCGTAGGTTGGCAATTTTCAAACAAAAAGACGTGATAAAAATTGGTACGGTGAGGTCTAACCAAATGGTCTTTACTAACTTTCGTCAAAGTCTGCAATGAAACTACTTCAATTTGCAGGTCAGCATTTCGTTTAAATTTCAGTTTTTTTATCTCGTCTGCCATATTTTATTTACTCAAAATCTTCAACAACTTTGCTAATCTAAAGAACAACCCATACAAGTATATCAGTTTATTATTTTTTAAAAATATTTGTATAGAAAATAATTTTTCCCTTTTAGATTCTAAACAAAATATAAAAAAAAAGTACAATTTTATACAAAATCACGCTTAGGTAATATACGGATTATTTTTTTAATTTCCAAGTATTTCAAAAACTTTTTTCTGTATTTTTTAACGCTTTTTAGCCATACCTAAGCCGTAGTTACTCCATAAGTTACGTCATATCATCGCCATATCAAAGGTATACATATCCCGTAAAGTTAGTATTACTATCATTTTTAGCTTCTGCAAATTACTTGAATTTATTTTTGTGTATTATTAAAAAAGTACAAAACTTACTGCAAAATAAAAAACTTATTTACTCGGATTTATGTGATAGCTAAAAGCTATTTAGGTAGAAGAAAATAATGCTCTGCACAACTTTAGTATCTTAAATTATTTGCATAAGATTTTTTTTTTGTATAGCTTGCTTGAGCTTTCAAATCTTTCATTTCTTATGAAAAAATACGGACTTCTTAGCATTCTCCTACTTATTCATAGCATTGTTTTTGCTCAGGTAGTACAATTTAGTTTTACAGGAGCGACAGGTTCGCCAATCAGCTACGCCGCTGATAGCCAGCCAAGCAATGGCTCTGTTACAGACTTCACAAGAGGTACAGGTATCGGAGCAGTCAGTTCCTCTGATAACTTTGGCGGAAATAATTGGACAAGCACAAGCAGCCTCGATGCCAACGATTATTTTAGCTTCACAATCACAGCCAATGGTGGCTTTGTACTCAATCTCAGTAGTATAGAGTTGGATGAGGTAAGAAGCTCTACAGGTATTCGTACTTGGGCTTTGCGTTCCAGCCTTGATGCCTTTGCTACTGATATAGCTGTTTTCAATGTACCCGATGATGCAAACACCCGAAGCAACCAAACCATAGCCCTCAATGAAAGTTTCTACAATCTATCAGGTAGCATAGAGTTTCGTATTTATGGCTATGCCGCTGAGAGCAGTGCAGGTACTTGGCGTGTAGATAATGTACAGGTATTTGGTACTATCTCCACCCCTGATATAGCTCCTCCTACCCTCAATAATGCTTCCACGCTCGTAAATACACAAATAGATGTATTTTTCAATGAAAGTGTTACACAAAGTACTGCCGAAAATGTGAGCAATTATACCATTAGCAATGGGATTGGTACACCTACTACGGCAGTTCGGAATAGCTCTAATTTTTCGCAGGTAACACTCACTATTTCAGGGACGCTTACCAACAACCAAAATTATATCGTTACCGCTAATAATATTAAAGATTTTGCAGGAAATACCCAAACTAACACCCAAACTTCTTTTACATTTTTGGAAATAAGCAATGCTACCTCTAAAGACTTGGTTATCAATGAAATAATGGCTGATGAAAGCCCTCAAATAGCCTTACCCTCTTCTGAATATGTAGAAATTTTCAATCGCTCCACCAAAAACATCAATCTCAAAAATTATACACTCAATACAAAAATTATTACTAACAATAATTACATTTTACCCGCAGGAGCTTATGTCTTGCTTTGCCCTGCCGCTAATGCTGCCTTGTTTTCTGGAAACGTACTTGGGCTTACTTCTTGGGACGCTCTCACCAATTCGGGAGAAACCATTACCCTAACAGATGCCGATAATGCCTTGGATATAGACCAAGTAAGCTATACAGATGATTGGTATAAAGATAGTAATAAAGACGATGGCGGCTGGTCTTTGGAACTCATCAATCCAACCTTGCCTTGCAGTGATGAGGCGAATTGGCAAGCCTCTACAAATGCCAATGGAGGAACACCAAGCACGCAAAACTCGGTATTTAGCAACATATCAGATACACAAGCTCCTACTTTAGTGAATACTTTTGTGGTAAATGCTGATATCATCCGCTTAGTTTTCAGCGAAGCAATGAACGAAACAAGTCTTTCAACAGGTTCTTATACACTCACAGGTGGTATAAATGTAGCAGGCATTAGTATAATTTCTAATAAAGAAATACAGCTCAACCTTTCAAGTAGTTTGGTGGCAGGCGATATTTATACGCTCACAATCAATGCTTTACAAGATTGCAGCAACAACAACTTAGCAAGCAATACAAGTGTGCAAATAGGCTTGGGCTTAGCTCCCACCTTCAACCAAATACTTATTACAGAAATTCTAGCAGACCCAGAACCACGTGTTGGGCTACCCGAACAAGAATTTCTAGAACTTTACAACCGAAGTGATAAAGTAATAAGCCTGAAAAATTGTAAGCTTAAAGATGCTACGAGCAGTGTTCTACTCCCCAACATCAATATTCTACCCAAACAATACATTGTGCTCACCAATAGCTCCGCACTCAACGATTTTTCTACTTATACCAATGTCTACGGTATAAATAGCTTTGTAAGTCTTAATAATGATGGGGAGCGACTAAGTTTGTATAACGCCCAAAATCAGCTTATTTTTACCATAAACTTTAGTAATGATTGGTACACCGAAACCAGCAAAGCTGAGGGAGGTTGGAGCTTAGAAATGATCGATACTGATAACCCTTGCGGGGAAGTTAGTAATTGGCAAGCCTCTACAAATGCCAATGGAGGAACACCTACAGCAGAAAATTCTGTAAAAAATACCAATCCTGATAATGTAGCCCCCAAGTTGCTAAGAGCAGATGCTATTGATAACCAAACGCTTATTTTGAACTTCAACGAAAAAATGGACAGCCTTAGCCTTGCCAATGGTACTTACAACATTGACAAAAGCATTAGCGTTACAGCCAAAAGCATTATTGCTCCCGATTTTAAGCAGGTTGTTCTGGTAGTTAGCCCAGCCCTACAAACCCGTGAGAAGTACACCATTACGCTACAAAGTCTACAAGATTGTAGCGGAAACCTTATTACAGATGCTAATTTTGCAGATTTTGGCGTAGCCGAACAAGCCGACTCCTTAGACATTCTGCTCAACGAAATTCTCTTTAATCCTCGTACAGGTGGAGCAGATTTTGTAGAACTGTATAATAATTCTGACAAATACATCAATCTCAAAAATTGGCAGTTAGCTCGTTGGGTGGATAATGCTCTGGATAGCAAAAAAATTATCACTGAAGATAATTACGTAATGCCTCCCAAAACTTACTTAGCTCTTAGTGATAATATTGTGAATATTCAGAATAATTACCCTCTCTCGGAAGGAAAACCCTTTTTAGAACTTAGTTCTATGCCCAGCTACAATGATGACGAAGGAACTATCATTGTAATTGATAATTTAGATAGAATAAGCCAACGATTTGATTATCAAGATGATTACCACTTCCAACTCTTAGATGATGAAGAGGGTGTTTCTTTGGAGCGTTTAGGCTTTGAGTTGCCTACCAATGAGGCAAGTAGTTGGTTTTCGGCGGCAAGCAGTGTAGGCTTTGCAACACCTGGCTATGCCAATTCGCAAAATAAGATTGTACAAAACCAAACAGGTACTATTACCGTTGCTCCAAAAGTTTTTACGCCCAATAACGATAGCCG
>JANRLU010000104.1:0-5231 GCA_033762275.1 Thermonemataceae bacterium
GAAAGGCAATGCACAACATTGTATTTATGAAAAAGGGGCAGAAGTGCTACATTTGGGCTAAGTTGCTTTTTATTGGCTTTTGTGGTTTATTAAACTTTTGTGCTTTTAAGTCCACTTCTTCATAAATACTTTTCCGTTGGCTGATATTTTAAAAAACCAAACCACAAATAAAAATGAGTAGATTGATTAAGAACTTGGCGAACAACCGAAAAGTAGTTTTTGACACAGGGAAATTTGATGATTGGTGTGTTTATGTTGTAGAAAGCAACAACACAAAAAAAGCCCCATTTGACACAGAGTATTTTTCGGATTTAAAACAACTATCAAGCAAATATCCAAAAGATAAAATTTATGATGATTTTGTATTGATTTATGATAAAACAAATACAGTCATAGATAATACAGTATTGGCTTTGATTGATAAAATTGTAGCAACATACAATGAAGATGACCAAACTATTATAGAACAATGGTTTTCAGTGATTTATGCAGGAATGATTGCAGAAGAAAACAAGCAAAATGCAATTTTAAAGAAGCGAATAAAACGATTAGGAATGCACCAAACATTAAAATTGGATTATTCACCCCAAGTTGCTGCTAATTTTAGTAAAGGCAAAGGTTGGCGAGACCTTGATGCTATAATGAGACCATTAGGTTTTTAAAACTGAAAAAATCGTAACTTTGCGAAAAATAAACGATATGACTAAGGCAAGACCATTTATAAAGTGGGTGGGTGGCAAAAACCAACTTTTAGAGCAGTTTGAAAACTATTTCCCCAACGAACTTAAAAAAGGCATCATCAAAAACTATGTTGAGCCTTTTTTGGGTGGCGGTGCTTTGTTTTTTGCTCTTTCGCAACGCTACAAAATTGAAAATGCTTATTTGTCAGACCTGAACAAAGATTTGGTTTTGACTTACCAAGTCATTCAACAACGCTCCAACGATTTATTGGATTTTTTGGAACAGTATCAAAAAGACTACGACCAAACCGAACAAGAAAAACGTAACAATTTATTTTTAGCGATACGCAAGCATTTTAACCTGCAACGCTTTGAAATAAATTACAAAAAACTATCTGATAATTGGATTTCACGAGCAGCACAATTTATATTTTTGAATAAAACTTGCTTTAACGGACTTTTTCGCCTGAACTCAAAAGGTGAATTTAATGTACCTTATGGAAAGTACAAAACCGCAATGATTTTTGACGAGCCGAATGTTTTGGCGGTTTCAAAAGTTTTGCAAAATGCAGACATTCAGCAGGCTAACTATTCAAATTGTTTTGACAAAGTAAATGAAAATACTTTTGTTTATTTTGACCCGCCTTACAGACCTATTAGCCCAACGGCAAGTTTTACGACTTACACAGGTGCGGAGTTTAAGGATAAAGAGCAGTTACAATTAGCCCAATTTTTCCAAAAATTAGACAGAGAAAAAGGGGCAAAACTAATGCTTTCCAATTCAGACCCTAAGAATGAAAACCCCGAAGATGACTTTTTTGAAAAGGCTTTTTCAGGATACAATATTTTCAGAGTTTCGGCAGGTAGAGCCATAAATTGCAATGGCGACAAACGTGGAAAAATCAACGAACTTTTAATCACCAACTATCAATATGAACCACAAACCTTGGCAATCAATTTTTGATACCTACAACATTCACGAACACGATTTTTCTAAAAGTCCGTTTGTTTTGACAGCTGAACAAATCAAAAAAGCCACTGCACATTTCACAAGCACCACCGAAAGAGAAGTACGTGTTTTGTGCAAGCAAGATACAAGAGAGAGCAGACCGCAGGTTTTTGTGGATAATAATTTGTTCATTTTGCCTATCAAAAACGGTATTTATACAATTTTGCAAGGTGAAGGCTATATTGATATTCCCGAAATTACCACACAAGCAAGCATTTACAAATCCAAACTTGATTTTGAGTTAGAAACTTCGCAAATCGGAAATTCTGAAATGCAACATTTGGATTTTGCGTATGCGTCAAGTTTAGTGCGTAGTTTTTTGGAAGATGAAAGTTTAGTTTTGACTATTCGGGGCAGAAAATACACGCCAAAGTTTGAGTTTTATGCGGGACAACATAAACAACTTATCACAACCGAAAGTGTACAAACAGAGGTAGATGCAGGTTACGAAGGCAGAAATCAAATCGTTTTGATAGAAGCCAAAAATTCTGCAACAAAAAACACGATAATTAGACAGTTGTATTATCCGTATCGTCAGTGGCAAATTCACACCAAAAAGAAAGTAAACATACTTTTCTTTGAAAAACGTAAAGACATTTATTCGTTGTGGGAGTTTGGTTTTACAGACGAAAACGACTATAACAGCATAGAACTTTTGAAAAGTGCGAAATTTGAGATACAGGACAAATAAAAAACATCAGCCAACATTATGTTTGCGAAAAGGCGGGCAAATGCGCGTAATTTAGGCTTTTGTGCTTTCTATAAACTTTGTGCGTAGGGCAAGGGAAGTGCTATTTAAGCCCGCCCTTCGCAAACATTTTTCCGTTATGCATAATTTAAACTGAATGAAATGACAAGACTTTGGATCACCTTATTTCTTCTTTTAAGCTGTAAACAAATTTACGGTCAAAAGGCGATTGAAATAGTTTCATTTGAACTTGTGAAAAATTTGATTTTTGTTGATGTTGTCATAAACGATACGAAAGAATCCCTACACTTTATGTTTGACACAGGTGCTGGTGTAACAGTTGTTGACTCGAAGATTTCTCAAAAACTTAAACTAAATATTTCAGATACAATTTCCATAGGTACGGCTGGCAAATCGATAAAATCTGAACTGTCGGCACAGAACCAAATTAGATTAGGCAAAAATTTGATTCTTGATAGCATCTCTATTGCAATTTTAGACTTATCTCATTTAAGTAAATATTTGAAAACTAATGTAGATGGAATAATTGGCAATGAAATACTGCAAAAACTAATTACAGAAACCAATGTAGATACCAAAGAGATACTTTTTTATAGCTTTAAAGACTTCGAATATTCTAGACAAGGAATTGCGTATGAACTAATCGGTCTAGAATCAGGCCATTTAGGGATTCCTTTTGAGATTGTAGTAAGAAAAGGAGCGAATCCAATTAGAATGATTTTCAAAATTGATACCGGTGCAGATAATTACTTCACCTTCCATAATGAAACCGTAAGGAACTACGATCTTCTTGAAAAACTGCCAAGACTCAAATCAAAACAAGGGTTTGGTGCCGACCCAACCGTATCAAAAAACGTGGCTGGCAAGATATTTACAGCCGAATTTTGTGGTAAGACATTTAAGAATGTCACAACTGTTTTTGAAATCGACCCTTTAAATAGCCTTTCCAAAAGACTTGCGAATGGTTTAGTCGGACAGGCTGTATTGCTGAACTTTAATATTACTTACAATCTCAATGACGGGGTGGCATATTTTGAAAAAAGAAAATGAAACTATGCATAACAGCACCTACCCAAAAGTGGCGGTTCAGTGGTTAAATCAAGCTTTGTGCATCTATCAAAGTTTGTGCTTGGCTGACAGTGAAGTGCTTCGAAATCGCCACCTTCGGGTAGATGCAAACCGTTGTAGGCAATTAAACAAAACGATAAACTAATGATTACAGGTTATTATGAAGGCGAGAACTTCTTGGAACTTAATAATGCGTTTGAAAATGTTGCTTGGCAAGCAATCTATACCCACTATACAACTTATGACCCAGTTATTGCTTCGTTAAGTAACTTTAAAAAGATTTGTATTGAAGGAGGTATTGAGATAGACTATTCTTCCAAATTCTTGACTAAGGGTATAAACTTAGACAATATTGACTTTTCTTTTTTCCCTATCATATTTTTTATATCGGGTGGTTCTCAAAATCTTGATAAAATTTTGAATTGGGTTGAAAAAGGAGCAAACTTAGTTTATATTAACAATACTGAAACCTACATAATTACGGGGCTTGCAGAAAGAAATGCCGAAACACTTAGTCAGATTTCAAAAATTACTAAGTCAAATTTATCATCTAACAATCCTATTGTATCATTTGGCTTGGGTAATATATTTTACATAGAAGAAGGACAAGTCAATGATTACGGAATAGAACGTAGCCCTTTTAGTGAAGTCAATCTCAAAGTTGCAAACGACAAAAAGGACTTAATTAAAAGTTTGATAAAGAGATTTGTAAAATTCAATATTCCAATTTTGAGTATAAAGGTAAATTCTTTTCCTTCTTCATTCCCCGTAAACGAGCCTATGTTTATTGATTTGGCTGTTAAAAATTTAGGCAATACGGATTTTTCAAAACTTAATTTGGCGATAGATGTATCAAGCAATTTAGAGCCAATTTCAGCAACTTATTTAGAGTTAAGTGGCATAAAAACAAATGAAATATCAAATATTCCATTGATTTGCAAACCTCTATTCAAAGGCGACCAACAAGAATTTACCCTAAAAGCAAAAGTTATAAATTCCGAGTGTGTAAGAAAAAACTATGAGGTAGAACTAAAAATAAACATTTTAGAAAATTTAAAAAATCTTCTTGGTAATACAATTCCTACAAGCATAGATACGAAAACCAAAATCAAAGAACTTGAAAGTTATTTAGTACCAACTATCAACGGAGAAACTTTTATCAGGCTATTAGAAATTGACCCTGATGCGTTAATCACTAAAACAAGGAAAATTGCAGAACATACAATAAAAAAAATTGCACAAGAAAAACTGAGTAACTTTAATTCAAGGTGGACTTTGGCGGATTTAATCAAACGTCTTTATGACGAAAACGTAATTGATAATAAAATTAGAAGTTATGTTGATACAATAAGACTTTTTGGTAATATGGCAGCCCACACAGATATTGAAGAGCCTGTAATTTTTAACATTGAAGATGCAGTTGTAGTTTCTAATGCACTAATTCTATTCCTTTCAGAATGTGTAAAAAAACGACTAATCTAACTGAGGACAAAAGATTAAATGCCCACAACATCAGCTTGTCGAAAAGCGGGGCGAACGAGCGAACTTTGAACTTTTGGAAAATACATTTACATTCGTGCTTAGGCAAACGAAGTGCAGGAAATTCCCGCCTTCGCCAAGCCGCAAACCGTTAGATGAAATTTTAAGAAAAAAGCTTTTAGAGGCTCACGCACAGGTCGTTTCTGCAATTGAATTCATTGAAGATGAATCTGCCTATTTTGAATCAATTGACTGATTGGAAATGAATTTACAAGAAAGGAAATTT
>JANRLU010000105.1:0-27851 GCA_033762275.1 Thermonemataceae bacterium
CTACAAGGAACGGTACACGACCCTGCTGCGGCAATGTTGGGTGGCGTTGGTGGGCACGCAGGGCTGTTTAGCAATGCCAATGATTTGGCAAAACTTTTGCAAATGAATTTACAAGGTGGTTATTACGGAGGTGTTCGTTATTTAATGCCTGAAACGATTAAATTGTTTACTTCTCAAACAGATAGTCTGAATAGAAGGGGACTGGGTTGGGATAAGCCCCCCAAAGATGCTATTTTTGCTTATATATCCCGTTATGCTTCTGCCCTATCTTATGGGCATTCGGGCTACACAGGCACGGTGGCTTGGGTAGAGCCTAAAAAGGAGTTAATTATCATATTTCTGTCCAATAGAGTTCACCCTAACGACAACAACCGAATCGTTCGCCAACATACCCGAAGAAAAATACAAGACATTGTTTATGAAGCTATTATGGATTGAAATCTAAAACAAAAAATTATTATGAAATAATTTTTTGTTTCTAACGTTTTTGGAAAATTAAACATAAACATAATTGTATGAAAAAAATATTTATTTTTATTGCCTTACTATCTTTTATGAAAGCAAAAAGTCAAGATACACCTCCCAAAGCAGCTATGAAGCCCAAAGAACTTATCACTCATGGGCATAAACGCATCGATAATTATTATTGGCTGAATGAGCGTGAAAATCCAGAAGTGATAGAGTATCTCAAAGCCGAAAACTCCTACTTGAAAAAAATGCTTGCCCCCAGCAGTAATTTACAAGAAAAGCTATTTGAGGAAATGAAGGCTCGTATCAAAGAAGATGATGAGAGTCTGCCCTATAAAATGGAAGGGTATTTCTACTATACACGTTTTGAAAAAGGTAAAGAGTATGCTATCAACTGCCGTAAAAAAGGCTCACTTAAAGCCAAAGAAGAGGTTTTGTTAGACCAAAACGAATTGGCTAAAAAATCAAAATATTTTGCTTTGGGTGCTTTATCTGTGAGTAATAATAACCAACTAATTGCCTATGCCACTGATACTGTGAGTCGTAGGATTTATACGGTGTATTTCAAAGATTTGAAAACGGGACAAAATCTCCCTGATGTCATCAAAAATACCACAGGAAATATTGTGTGGGCAAATGATAATAAAACCCTATTTTACAGCCGCCAAGACCAGCAAACTTTACGAGCTTTCCAAATCTATAAACATACTTTGGGTACAGATTCAAGTAAAGATGAATTAGTCTATGAAGAAAAAGATGAAACTTTTAGTTGTTATGTAACTAAAACCAAGTCAAAGAAATACATTATGATTGTTTCGGGGAGTACGGTGGCTTCAGAAGTTCGGTTTTTAGAGGCTGATAAACCAGCAGGAGATTTTCAGGTATTTTTACCCCGCCAAAAAGACCATTTATATAGTGTTAGCCATTTTGAAGGCAAATTTTATATCGTTACTAATATAGATGCTCCCAATTACAAGCTAATGGAGACCACTATCAAGCAAACGAATGATACGAAACGCTGGAAAGAGGTAATTGGGCATAGAAAAGATGTGTTTTTAGAAGATATAGAGATTTTTAAAGATTTTTTGGTGGTTACTGAACGTAAAAATGGTCTGTTGGGTATACGTGTAATCCGTTGGAAAGATAAAAAAGAACATTATTTAGATTTTGGAGAGCCAGCTTACGCAGCTTATGTTGCTTTCAATCCAGATTTTGATACTAAAACTTTGCGTTACGGTTATACCTCTCTCACCACACCTAACTCCACTTACGATTACGATATGGAGGAGCGTACTAAAACTTTAATGAAGCAGCAAGAAATTTTAGGTGGAAAATTTGACCCCAAGAATTACATCACTGAACGCATCTATGTTATGGCTCGCGATGGAGCAAAAGTGCCAATGTCTATCGTCTATCATAAAAATACCAAAAAAGATGGTAATGCTCCGTTACTTCAATATGCTTATGGTTCTTATGGAGCTACCATGGATGTATATTTTAGTTCTACAAGATTGAGCTTGCTGGATAGAGGCTTTGTATATGCTCTTTGCCACATCAGAGGTGGGCAAGATTTGGGTAGAGCTTGGTATGACGATGGCAAGATGTTCAAGAAGAAAAATACCTTTTATGATTTTATAGATTGCTCTTTGTATTTATTAGATAATAAGTATACCAACAAGGAAAAATTATTTGCAGAGGGCGGAAGTGCTGGGGGCTTGCTGATGGGAGCTATTGCCAATATGCGTCCTGATTTGTATAAAGGAATTATTGCAGAAGTACCTTTTGTAGATGTGATAACTACGATGCTTGATGAGTCTATACCACTCACAACTGGCGAATGGGACGAATGGGGAAATCCTAAGAACATTGATAGTTATATTTATATGCTCTCATATTCTCCTTATGACCAAGTAGAGGCAAAACCCTATCCGAATATGCTGGTAACTACAGGGTTACACGATTCACAAGTACAATACTGGGAGCCTGCCAAATGGGTGGCTAAATTGCGTGCAATGAAAACCGATAAAAATATGCTTTTACTTCATACGAATATGGAAGCAGGACACGGTGGGGCATCTGGGCGTTTCCAAGCCTTACGAGATATTGCTCTCAATTTTACTTTTATGTTTCAAATTTTGGGAATAAAAGAATAGCATAAAATATGTAAAAATCCCTAATAACTAAAAGAGTTCAGTACTTATTGAGCTCTTTTAGTTATTTTTGGTTTAAAAGGCTACCACTACACATTCTGTACGTCTATTCAGTTGTCTTCCTTCTTCATTATCATTGCTGGCGATAGGTTTGCTCTCTCCATAGCCTTTGGCTATCAACCTTTTAGGATTGATGCCTCGCTCTATTAAATAACGTACCACAGAGGTAGCTCTACGTTCGGAAAGCCCTTGATTTTTGGTATCTGTCCCGATAGCATCGGTATGCCCTGCAATCTCAACTTGTAGTGTTGGATATTTTTCCAAGAAAGCCACTAAGCGTTCTAATTCTGTTACGGATTCTGGTCTGAGGAAATCTTTATCAAAATCATAAAAAACCTTTAGATTGATACGTTCTCCTTTTTGCAATTTGTATAAAGCAATATCTACAATTATTTCTTGGTCTTTTTGTGGTTGGGGTGGTACTACAAAATCTTCAGAATGAAATAGATAGCCTTGTTTTTCTACACTAATAAGGTAGCGTTTATCAGCCCTGATGAGTGTTTGATATTTCCCCAAAGGTTCTTGAGAATTTAACTCTTCTTCTACTACATTATCTGCCAAATCTGTTAGTACAATATCTGCGGATAAAAGTTCTTTAGTTTTGGCATCAGTGATAGTTCCTTTTAAGAGGCTAATAAATTTTTTCTCTTGATTAGGTTTGTTTTCTATGTTAATATTGGGGGTTTGTACGATAATGTTTGTATTTGGTTTATTGGTTTTTACGTATTCTAATTCGGGTAAACGCACCATATACAAGTCTTTATCTCCTAAACCGCCCGCTTTGGCAGAAGCATAATAGCCTCTTTTGTTATCAGCTGAAACCACAAAATAAATATCATCATCGGCTGTATTGATAGGATAGCCAAGATTATGAGGTTTTTCCCAATCACCATTGACCAAATTGCTGACAAAAATATCATAACCACCCATAGAGCTATGTCCTTGCGAGCTAAAATAAAGAACATCTTCATTGTGAATGAAGGGGCTATCTTCATCGTATTGGGTATTGATATTTGCACCAAGATTGATGGGTTCAGTCCATTCTCCTTTTTCGTTTTTGGTACTTTTATAAATATCCAAGCCTCCAAATCCTCCAGGTCTATCACTTGAGAAATACAAAGTTTTGGCGTCGTGTGTGATAGAAACAGAAGGTTCTCTGTATTTTGTATTGATTTTATCCCCTATACTTTTGGGGTCAGTCCAACCTGTGGGTGTTTTTTCAGAAAAATAAATATCACCCATTTTGTTTTTTCCACTACCAGTTTTATAGACAAACAAAGTTTTTCCATCTGGCGAAAGAGCGATACAAGCATCGTGGGAATTAGAGTTGATGGGACGGGGCATATTTTGTGGTTGAGACCAACCTTCGGGTGTTTTTTCGGCAATATAAATATCTTCAAAAAACTCTTGGTCGGTATCTTTGCCTCCGCCCGTAGTAGAGGGTCTGCGGGAGGTGAACATTAAAATTTTTTCGTCTTCTGTAAGTACAGGTACATATTCTGCGTGTGTAGAGTTGATGCCATCACCTAAGTTTTCTATGCTTGCTCTCAAAGGATTTTTTGTATATTGTTTGCCAAACTCACATTCTTGCAATAATTTAGGAATTTCGTTTGCAAATTCACTTTCGGTTTGAGCTATTTTGTAATAAGTTATGGCTTTATCCCATTGGTGTTGTAGCTGGTAGCTTTGAGCCAAATAAAAACTTAAATTTTTGTGTAATTTGGGATTTTGGGCATATACTTCCGCTAAATAAGGTAGGGCTTTTCCGCGTTGGGAGGTCATTAAATGAGAAATACCCAATTTGTAACGTACCTCCAAAATTTGAGTGGGAGAAGCATTCGCCTCATTTTCTAAAAAAGATTCGTACAAAGGAATAGCCAAATTATATTCTTCGTATTCGTAGTGCATATCAGCTTCTTTGAGTAAGCGTTTCTGAGCAGAAATACCAAAGCAAAGAAGACTAAAAATTATGGTTAAAAATATTTTTTTCATACATATCAGGCATTTTATCTGCCGAAATTAGTTAATTTTGAGAAATTTAAAAAAATAAAAGCAAACTATTTGAAACTATTATGTTGGATAGAACTCAAGCCCCCCAATTTCATAAAATCACTCAGGTACGTATTTTCAAAGCTGAAAAACACCAGCTATCAAATCATATCAATCTTTATCACATTGGTATAGGTGAGCAGGCTGTGGTGCGTGTAGAATGGATTTTTAGGAAAGCTGGCAAAGCGTATAGTCCTCGTCTTTTAGAGTCTGCTTATACAGCCAAAATGCTTATGGAGGGCACAAAATACAGAAATAGTCATCAAATTAGTACAGATATAGACCAATATGGAGCTTTTTTGCATATAGAGTCTCTTTCTGATACTATGGAAATTAGTTTGCACTGTCCTACCAAATTTCTTGCAGAGTTGCTTCCGCTTGTTGCCGAAATTATTTTTGAACCCAGCTTTCCAGAAAAAGAATTGCTATTGCTCAAACAAAAAACACAGCAAGAACTTCAGGTAAGTTTGAAAAAAACGCAATATTTAGCAGTATCCGAATTCAAAAAAATACTTTTTGGTAAGCAACACCCCTATGGAAGAAGTAATAATGCCGAAGCCATAGAAAATACATCTATGGAAGAAATAAAAGATTTTTTTCATAAATATATCTATCAAAAAGAGTTTGATATATGTATGGTGGGCAAATTTGAGGATAGTATTTTTAGTGTATTTGAGCAATACTTTGGCAACTTTACTATAGGGCAAAGACCTGAAACAAATTTTGCAAGCCCTCAAAAATCTTCCCAAAAGAAGTTTTTTGTAGAGAAAGCAGACAGCCTTCAAAATAGTATCATAGTTGGTGGATTTGCCCCTCACAGAAAATCAGCAGATTACCACAAATACGCTTTAGCCAATACCATTTTGGGAGGATATTTTGGCTCCAGACTGATGCAAAACATTCGCGAGGAGAAAGGTTATACCTATGGCATACATACACATTACCAAGAATACGAAAACGCAAATTTTATGCTTATCAGTACGGAGGTCAAAAGCGAGTATAGCCAAGCTACACTTCAGGAAATTTATAAAGAAATTCGTATTTTACAAAATGAAAAGGTAGGAAAAGAGGAGTTAGAGCGTGTAAAAAACTATTTTATAGGAAGATTTGCCAAGTCGCTTAGCGAAGGTTTTGCACAAATGGATTTATTTAAAATTATTCATTACCATGATTTGGCTTACGATTATTATGAAAATTTGATAAATAACATTGAAGCTATCAGTGCTGAGGACATTTTAGCTATTTTTCAGAAATATTACATGCTTGAGGATTTCTATGAGGTGGTTGCGGGCAGTTTAAAATCATAATTCAACGCAATTTTATAAGCTAAAAAAATTCATAATACTTTGGGTATGAGGATTGATGTGTAGGGTCTGTAAATGCACTTGTTTTGCTCCCTCCAAATTTTTCAGGCTGTCATCAATAAAAAGTGTTTTTTGAGGTATAAGATTGCATTCTTCTATCAGTTGCTCATAAATGGCTTTTTCTGGCTTTGCTTTACCCATTTCAAAAGAGTAGTAAGGTTTTTGTACCAAATCTGAAAGATTTTGAGCGTCAGTTTGGCTACGTAAAATATTTTCAACCTCTCTGATATGTGTTGAGTTGGTATTACTCAAGATAAAAATAGGCATTTGGGAGCGAAGTTTTCGGAGAAGGCTCACTCTTTGTTGTGGAATATCCAAAAGCAGAGCGTTCCAAGCATCAATCAGTGTATTTTTATCTGCTTTCAGTTCAAATTTTCTGGATAGTTGTTCAAAAAAAGTATCCTCATCTATTTTCCCTACCTCAAAATCATAGAATAAAGCATCTTTACCTAAGTATTCGCCTTCACCCAAACGAATATGTGTGTATTGTTCTAAGGCTCTAAGTGTCAAATTGAAATCTATATTGATAATGACACCCCCTAAATCAAAAATAATTGCCTCAATATTTTTCAAAACCTTGAATATGTTTAAATTTGTAAAAAAATACGTCTCAAAGGTATTGTAAAAATAATAAATATGCAAGGACTTAGCTATCACGTGGATATTGTAATGTGCATTGATGCTACAGGCTCAATGTCTCCGATTATAGAAAAAGTAAAAGAGAATGCTTTACGTTTTTACGAAGATTTGGCAACAATGATGCGACAGAAATCCAAGCAAATAGACGTTTTGCGGGTGAAAGTTATCGTTTTTAGAGATTATTACGCGGACGGTGAAAAAGCTATGCAAATGTCAGATTTTTTTGTTTTGCCCACTCAAAAAGATGCTTTTAAGGCTTTTGTAGATGTTATTCAGGCAGATGGCGGCGGAGATGAACCTGAAAATGGTTTGGAGGCTTTGGCTTTGGCTATACAAGCGGATTGGAGTAAAGAAGGTGATAAACGTAGGCAAATTATTTTGCTCTGGACAGATGCAAGCTCTCACCCTTTGGAGCTAAAAGCTGAAAGCAAACCACAAAACTATCCTAAGAATATACCTCAAAACTTTGATGAACTTTCTGACCTTTGGGATAGCCAAGTGATGAGTCGTTCTGCAAAAAGACTTATTATGTACACGCCTGATGCTTACGCTTGGTCTGATATTGCCAATCATTGGGAAAATACCATACAATATCCTTCCAAAGCTGGAGAGGGTTTAAATGAGGTAGACTATCAAACTATTTTAGATGCCATAGCTAATAGTGTATAATTTATGAAATATATTCTTTTAATAGCATTTTTTTGTCTTTCTTGGCAAAGTTTTTCCCAAGATACGACTGACGTGGAGAAGCCCTTGGATAGTTTGCAAGTAACTCCTACGGATAGTCTGATGACAGATAGCCTGAACAATGGAGAAATCACAGCACCTGATTCTCTTGTTGCCGATACTGTGATGTTTCGCTTAGTGAAAAAGGCTTTTTATGAAGGAGGTGATACAGCTTTTTTGAGAAAAGTAAAAGAAAATTTGCAATATCCACCAGAGGCTCGGGAAAAAAAATTTCAAGCAAAGTTAATAGTAAAGTTTGTAGTGAGTAAATCGGCTATGGTTACAGATGTTCAAATTATAGAGGGTTTTCCAGAAGATATTGAGCCAGAATTTAAGCTACTCATTGAAGATAAAGTAAAAAATGCGATTTATGTAGCCTCCGAAAAAGGTTGGGTTTCTGCAAGAAACAACCAAAACAATGTAGTGGCTATGCGAAAAACGCTACCTATTATTTTCAGTCCCTATAAATTGGAGTAAATACTGAAATTTTCTTAAAAAAACCTATAAAGTTAGAAAGATGACTTTTATGCTTCAGCAACTTCATAGGTTTTGGTAGGATATGATGAATTTTTAAGCTCTACGCCAAATACTTTGGTTGGATATTTTGGCATACTCTCGCAAAATATTGTCTATTTGTTCCGAACTTGCCCCCAAACTACTAAAAATACTCTTGAGTTTGCCAACGTTGTCATCAAAAATACTATGCCAACGAGATGAAAAAGGGTCTTTGGAGGCTTCAATTTGCAAAGCGGGCATATTCACTTCTTGTAAAAGGGCTACTTTGAGTAGCTGAACTTTGACTTTGTGGCCTAATTTGTCTTCAGGTACATTTTTCTGAAATAGCCAAAGTAAGTTGTCGATTTCGTTCATACTTAGTTTCATACGACGTACAAGTTTTGTGGTTGATGATTACAGCTCTGTATTGCGTTTTTGTTTTATAGTGATATGTACGCAAAGTTTCTTGGAAAGGTTTTTGTAGATGTAATGAAATCTAAAAAAAAGAATAGCTGTATGCTTTCATACGCTCAAATTTGAAGAGTTTTTTTCTAAAAATAGTATAAAGTAGTGCAAGATTTTGATAAAAAAATAAAGTCTTAGCTTTTTGAGCTAAGACTTTATCTGTGAAAGTTATCTATAATTGAGAACTAAGAAATTCTTACTTTACTAACTTAACATTCACAGCTATCAAGCCTTTTTTTCCTTGTTCAATTTCAAAGCTAACTTCGTCATCTTGTTGGATTTCATCAACTAAGCCTGAAACGTGAACAAAAACATCTTGCTGAGAAGACTCAGCTTTAATGAATCCAAAGCCTTTGGTTTCATTAAAAAATTTTACTTTTCCTTTTTGCATTTTGTTTTTTAATAAAAATTGTAACTCCCACAAAGGTAAGGTAATTTTAAAAAAAAGCAAATTATTTAAAGATTTTTAATTTCCGCTACTACAAAAGTACTTCCTCCTACAAGAACTAAATCGTTTTTTTGGGCATTTTGCAGAGCTTTGCCAATGGCTTGGTTGGTATCAGCCAAAGCCGTATAGTTCAAAGCAAGTTTGCGGGCTATAGCTGTGAGTTCTGGTAGCGGCATAGCTCTTGGTACGTCAGGCTGACAAAAATAGAAAAAAGCATTTTTAGGATACAAAGCGAGTATCTTTTCTACATCTTTATCCTTCATAAATCCCAAAATAAAATGTAATTGTTCGTGGGGTGTTTGTTGTATTTGCTCCAAAACCAACATTATGCCATTGAGATTATGAGCTGTATCAGCTATGAGTAAAGGCTCAGTTTGTAGTATTTGCCAACGTCCTTTCAAGTGAGTGAGCTTGATAACTTCTTTAAAACCTTCATTGATAGACTTTTGTGTAATATCATAGCCCATTGTTTGTAGCAAATCTGTGCTTTTCAGAACGCCTAAGGCATTCTTTAGCTGATAGCTACCTTTCAGAACAGACTGTAAATGTATATTTTGCTGCTTCTTTTTATCGAGTACATTCATAGAAAGAAAGTAAGCATTTGATTTCCAATTACTTATTTCGTAAAAATCTTCTGCAAAATAAATAGGAGCTTTCTGTATTTGGGCGTATTGCTCAAACAGGGCTTGGGTTTCAGGGTGCTTTTCACTGATTACTATGGGGATATTTTTTTTGATAATTCCCGCTTTTTCACCTGCAATTTCAGCTAAGGTGTTTCCCAAAAAACTCTGATGGTCATAGCCAATATTGGTAATAAGGCTCAAAATGGGAGTGATGATATTTGTAGCGTCCAGACGCCCCCCCAAACCAGTTTCAATGACGGCGAAGTCTACTTTTTCTTTAGCAAAGTACCAAAAAGCCATAGCTATCATTACCTCAAAGAAAGAGGCTTCAACTTGCTCAAATAGGTTTTTGTAGGTATTTACAAAGTAAGTAAAATCATTTTGAGGTATTTCTTGCCCATTGAGACGTATTCTTTCTGTAAAATTTTTTAAATGAGGCGAAGTAGTAAGCCCTACCTGATAGCCCGCTTCTTGCAGAATAGCTGCTAAAAGATGAGAACTGCTCCCTTTTCCGTTTGTTCCTGCAACGTGAATACTCTTAAACTTATCTTGTGGGTTATCTAACTCTCTGCAAATTAGAGAAATACGTTCTAAGCCTGGTTTGAAGGCAGCAGCCCCTACCCGCTGGAACATTGGTAATCTTTGCAATAAATATAAGGTGCTTTCTTCGTAATTCATTTTTGTAAGAATAAATTGTTGCAAAAGTATAAAAATGTTATTTTTACACATACCAAGTGCCACGTATTTATTTCCTAAAAGTCTATGAAACTTATATTTTTTCTTATAGTTCTCTTTTTTTCAGGTTTTTATGTAAATGCTCAGAATGCCTTGTACGTGAAAAATTTAGAGAAGTATCTTCTGAAAGAAAAAAGTCTCCACAAAAAAGTCTTTTTGGATAGTTTGGGCTTACATTTTTTTGGGAATATTCTCTCAGAAGATAGTCTTGAAAGAATAGCACAAACTTATACAATTTATGAGGAGATAAAAAGGTTGCAAACCATAGGATTTGCTGGCTCTTTTCTGGGAAAACCTCAAACATTAGTGGGCTGGCGTATTGCCATAGACCCAGGGCATTTTGCAGGCGATTGGGAAACAGCCAAGATAGAAGGTAAATTTATAGAAATGAATTTGGCTGATAGCATTAAAATTGGCTTTTATGAGTCGGCTTTGGCTTGGGCTACGGCTCATATTTTGAAAGAAAAATTAGAAAAAAAAGGAGCAAAAGTAATGCTTACGCGGTCAAAAGTATCTTATACGGCATTTGAAAAAACTTTTGAAGATAGCTACCAAACTTATTTGAAAGGGAATTTGACTACAACAAAAAAAGGAATGAAAAAAAGGATTCCTTTACGCAAAGGGCAGTTTTTTAGGTTGGTGTTCAGGAAAAGAGAATTGGAGGAGAGGGTCAGAAAAATTAATGATTTTCGCCCACATATCACCCTTGTTATTCATTACAACGTTGATGAAAATAATACAAATTGGCGAAAGCCAAGTAAAGAAAATTTTGCAATGGCTTTTGTGGGTGGAGCTTTTGAGGCTACAGACTTTGAAAACAAGACTTTACACAAAGATTTTTTACGTTTGTTGGTTAGCCTACAACTTACCCACTCTTTAAATTTGTCAGAGCACATACTTTTTTATCACCAAAAAATAGCTAAAGTCCCCATCATAGAGCCATCGAATAATCAGGGATATCTACAAGAAAAGGCTATTTTCACGGGCAAACAAGGCATTTATAGCCGTAATTTGTTATTGAGCAGAGCCGTAGAGAGTCCTGTTTGTTATGGAGAAAGTTTATTTCAAGATAGTTTTCAGGAAATACGAAAACTCAATGAGAAAACGCTCAAGATAAATGATTTTTATACTTCTCCAAGAGTACTTGACATTGCTGAAGCCTATTTTAGAGGTATTCTAAGCTATTGTCAGCATCTTTAGTACCACACATAAGATAAAAAGATAATGAGATGTGTGAATACAAAAATAGCTGTAATACGGTTAAAACCAAGGGGTTGAGGTTTGGGGGGTAAAATTAGCAAAGCTGATAGCCAAGCAAGCAAACTCATGGATAAATCTATTATATCAAAGCGTCCCTTACTAAGGTGTAAAAGTTGAATGATTTCTATACTAATGGCTATCAAGAAAGGGAAAAAATAAAAATTTATATTTATATTTTTTATTTTACATGCTAAATTTTTTGCAATTAGGGTAGATGCAAATACCCATAAAGCTTCTGGTATAGTATAAATTACCCAAGAAGGCAATGGGAAGTTATTGGTGAAATTTTTGTGAATTTCATGCCAATAATTTTTTGAGAAAAAATATATAAAAATCTGATTTACAACAGTATGTTCTGTTCGATACAGTACATAAATGAGTAGGCTAATGCCCAAAGCTACTACTATATAAAAACTTTTTTTTGAAAAAATAAACCTCATTATTATGATTTTTTTAAAGAAAAAATTGCTAAATATTTATACTTAATTTATATTTGTGGATAATTTTTATTATCTAAAAATAATTACTTATGAAGAAGCTCTATTTTTTACCTGCTGCTTTGCTTTCTACCTTGCTCTTTAGTTGTGGAGGAAGCGAAAATAACACCGTTCAGCAAGAACAAACAGTTGTACAAGAAAAAAAGAAAGATGCTATCCGTGAGAAAGCTCTTTTAATGTTTGCTGTACTTCCTGATAAAGCTGAAAATCCCAAGAACCCGCTTTCCGAAGCAAAAATAACTTTGGGAAAAACACTTTATTTTGATACTCGCCTCTCCAAAGATGGTAAAAATAGTTGTAATTCTTGCCATAATCTTTCCACTTTTGGAGTGGATAATCTTCCTACTTCGCCTGGCGATTTGGGAAAAAATGGTACAAGAAACTCTCCAACAGTATTTAATGCAGCTTTACACTCGGTACAATTTTGGGACGGTAGAGCAAAAGACGTAGAGGAGCAAGCTGGCGGACCAATCCTGAATCATATTGAAATGAATATGCCTTCTGAAGCGGCTTTAGTTGCTCGTCTTAAAGGGGTAAAAGGTTATGAGGATTTATTTAAAGCAGCTTTTCCTGATAGTAAAGAGCCTATTTCTTTTCAGAATATTACTTTGGCGATTGCTGCTTTTGAGAGAAAATTACTAAGTCCTTCCAAGTTTGATAAATATTTGGCAGGGGAGGATGTTTATTCCGAATTAGAAAGAAAGGGCTTAGAGACTTTTATGAATGCAGGTTGTATGGCTTGCCACAAAGGAGCTTTGATAGGTGGCGATATGTATCAGAAATTTCAGCATAATGGTAAGGATAAAGGGCGTTTTGAGGTTACCAAAAATGAGAATGATATGTATATGTTTAAAGTACCTTCTTTGCGTAATGCAGAAAAAACTTATCCCTACTTTCACGATGGCTCTGTAGCCAAATTGGAGGAAGCCGTAAAAATTATGGGTAAATCCCAACTCAATAAAGATTTGAGTGATACAGAGATTAGCGAAATTGTAACTTTCCTCAATACACTCACAGGGGAAATTCCTGAGGAATACAAAAAAGCCCCCACAATGCCTCAATAAATGTATCTAAAACCTTGAAGTTTATACCTTCAAGGTTTTATTATTACACAAACATTTTGCTTGGACACAGAGATAATGATAAAAATCATTGCTAATTTTTCAAAATAAGCTATTTTTGCAAAGTTTAATTTTTAGGTTTTACTCATTATGATAAAAGTTGCTTGGTGGAAGTGGATAACAAGCGTTTTCTTGATGTATGCTGTAACGGCAGGTTTTTTGGTGGATATTCCACGTCTGCAAACAGGAAATTTAGACCATACAGCTCGTAACTTGTATTTTCACGTGCCGATGTGGTTTGGGATGGTTTTTGTGCTTACAATCTCTCTTGTCCATTCTATTCTTTATTTAAGAAAAAATCAGGAAAAGAATGATATTTTCGCAGTTTCGGCGGCGGAAGTTGGCATTCTGTACGGAACTTTGGGCTTACTTACAGGAATGCTTTGGGGGCGTTTTACTTGGGGAGATTTTCTCCCACGTGATGTGAAGATTTATGGGGCGGCAGTAGCTTTGCTGATGTATTTGGCTTATTTTATATTACGCTCCGCCATAGAAAATAAAGAGCAAGCAGCCAGAATATCAGCGGTTTACAATATTTTTGCTTATGCTGTGTATATCCCATTGATTTTCATAATGCCTCGCTTGTATGATAGCGTACATCCGGGGAACGGTGGTAACCCAGGTTTTAATGCTTATGACCTTGACGGGAAGATGCGTTTGGTTTTTTACCCTGCCGTAATGGGTTTTGTAGGTTTAGCTCTATGGCTTACTACACTCAGAAAACGTATCAAACTCTTGGAAAGCCTCTCACAAGAAACTGAGAACACTAAAACTATTCAAATTCATTCTTCTGTTAAATAAATTGTTTTTTATGGTAATGAAAAATCTAAAATATTTGTTCGTAATAGTATTGATGCTTGGAGCAAACGCTGATAGCTTTGGGCAAGGAAAAATAGAAAGTTTTTTTCGTACAGAGGAAAAATTTTATGTAGTGGTAGCTGTATTGGCTCTTATTATGCTTGGAATCCTTTTATTTGTGTTCCGTTTGGACAAAAAAATTAGTGATATAGAAAAAAATAATAAACAAAAAAATTAAAATAAAACGCTTATGAAACCCGCTCATATTGTAGCTATTATTGGAATCGCTGTTGCTATTGGTTTTATCGTAGTAGCGATGGGAGACTCCAGCGAGTATGTTCACTTTGCTGAAGCTCAAAGGATTAACGAAAAAAATATAGATAAAAAAGTGCATGTAATAGGGACATTACCCAAAAATACAATTGGTAAAGTGGTTGGACTGGAGTACGAGCCACGTCTGAACCCCAACTTGTTTGTCTTTGAAATGCTTGATAATCAAGGAAAAAAAGAAAAAGTGTACTACAATGACGCCAAGCCCCAAGATTTTGAACGTTCAGAGCAAATCGTAGTGATAGGTGCTTATGATAAAAATCATCGTTTCGTAGCTGATAAAATTTTGATGAAGTGTCCTTCTAAGTATGAAGGGCAGCAAAAACAGCTTAATTAGGAGAAGAAAATAAATAAAATGATAATAAAAATTATCATAAAAATATACAACAGAGCATCAACTCTGATGTACTCCTTGTACTTATTATAGAATTTCTTAAACATTTACCTTTAATTTAGTTTTACAAAGATATGTATAAAGAGTCGTATTCTTCTCAAAATTCCTTAGCAATTTTTTCTGCTTTGGTGGGACTGACTGTACTATCTTTGGTAGTTTTCGGTGTTTTACGTTGGACAAACCTTCCTACAGGAGATTTTCTGGATTGGCTCGTGGGCATTATTGGTTTTTGGTGGCTCATTTTGGTTACCACAATTCCTTGGAATATGCATTTTAGAGCGAAAGAAGTATTGGCGGATATAGCTAATTACAAGAATAAAGGACAAAACATAGAAGAAAAAGATAGGAATTATGCTCGCAAAATAGCCCGTACCTATTTGATAGTAGCAATTTTACTCCATATTATTTCCGCTATTATTTTATATTATTTAGCTGTTTATGAGATAAGTAAGGTCGGTTATTGGGGAGCTATTTTGGCTTTGCTGCTCACAGGCTTACGTCCTACAGTGAGACTTTTGCAATACATACATTATCGCTTGTATGCGATAAGCCAAAGTATAAAGTATCCAGAAAATGATATATTTGCTCTCCAGCAAGATATAGAACAAATAAAATACGACTTACAACAGGTAAACGATATGCTGCAATCAGAGAATCCAGAATCTTGGATTTCACAAAAAGAAAAGCAATTAAATAGATTAGAGGAGAGTAATTATGAGTTGAGGAAGCAAAATGAACAGTTTAAGTTACAGCAAGAGCAAATTTTTGGGCAGTTTAGCCAAAAAACAGAACAAAGAATAGCTCAAATCTCGGAAGATGGGCAATTTTTATCACAAGTAAGAGAACTAATTCGTTTTATTAAGAATGCTTAGCAAAGAGATAAAACATTTTTTGATTAAAAATAAACTTCAGTAAAAAAATGAGAGAACCAAATATTTGGATAGGCGGCTTAGGTCATATTTTAGTATTGATTTCTTTTTTCAGTGCAATACTTTCGGGTTTGGGCTACCTTATCAGCCAAAAAAGCACCTTAGAAATAGCAAAACAACAGAGCTGGGTTAAGTTTGGCAGGATAAATTTTTGGGTACATACCGCCACCATCACAGGGGTTGTCTTGGTACTATTTGCGATTGTATATATGCAGTTGTACGAGTATTTTTACGCCTATGACCACTCCTCCAACGATTTACCCTTAGAGTATATGATTGCCTGTTTTTGGGAAGGACAAGAGGGAAGTTTCCTTGTTTGGATATTCTGGAATGCCTTAGCTGGTTTGTTAATTATCTGGAAATCAAAAACTTGGGAAAAACCCGTAATGAGTATATTTGCCCTTTTGCAGGCGATACTTAGTTCTATGATTTTAGGCATTGTATTTTTTGATGTTTTCAAAGTTGGTAGTTCGCCTTTCGTACTGACCAGCGAGGTTTTAGACTTACCTGTGTATAATCCTGCTTTCAGAGAAGCCTATAACCCTAGTTTTATCCCTAAAGATGGGAGCGGTTTATCCCCTCTTTTACAAAATTATTGGATGGTAATTCACCCGCCTACGATATTTTTGGGTTTTGCTCTTAGCTTTATTCCTTTTGCTTTTGCTTTGGCGGGGCTGATAACAGGTAAAGTGAAAGACTGGCTCAAACCTGCTATGCCTTGGACTTTGGTTTCAGCGGCTATTTTAGGTTTGGGAATAATGATGGGGGCTTACTGGGCTTATGAAACACTAAATTTTGGGGGCTATTGGAATTGGGATCCTGTGGAGAATGCTGTGTATGTACCTTGGTTCACGATTGTTGCTGCTTTACATACAATGCTTACAGCTCGTAATAGCAGTATTTCCTTGAAAGCCTCAATGATTATGCTTTCTGTAAGTTTCTTTTTGGTGCTTTATTCTACTTTTCTTACACGAAGTGGTGTTTTGGGAGAAGCCTCCGTACACTCATTTACAGACTTAGGGTTAAGCGGGCAGCTTATTCTGCTAATGGGAGTCTTTGCTGTACTCACTTTGGGTATTATGATAAGATATTGGAAAAATATTCCTAGAGATAAAAAGGAAATAGCTATTTATAGCCCTGAGTTTTGGACTTTCATTAGTGCAACAATTTTATTTTTAGCTTCTTTTCAGGTTATTTTATATACTTCCAAACCTGTATTTGGTCAGTCGCCACCAAGCAACCCAATGGAGCTTTATGGTAATGTACAAGGCTTTTTTGCCCTTCTTATAGCCGTTTTTTCAGGTTTGGGGCAATACTATTGGTGGAAAAGAGGAACAATGCGAAAAGGATTTTACCAAACTTTAGCCTTACCCATTCTAATTTCTATGCTACTTTCAGCCGTTCTTATTTACCTTTTAGACGCTAACGAAGATTTGCAAAAAGAGTTTTTGGCGAGCCAAGGTAGCGTAGGAAAAACAACGCTGGTTTGGTACAAATACTTACTGATTATTCTCGTGATTGCTACCACAATGTTTGCGATTGTAAGCAATGGAAACGTAATGATCCAAATTTTACGTAAAAATCCCAAACTTTCTGGGGGCTCGATGGCTCATATTGGTGTAGCTTTGATGATATTGGGAATTATGTATTCTGCGGGCTATTCCAAAATTATTTCTGATAACAATACAGGATTACTTTACAATAAAGATGCACCTGAAGAGTTCAACAAGAAAAATGTATTACTTTGGATGGATGAGCCTACCAAAATGCAAGATTACCAAATCACCTATAAAGGTATGTATGTAGATGCAAAGGGATTCCCAAGCTATATCAACCAAAAATATGTGAGAAGTCTTGCCGAAAATCCTTTTAAACTTGTCGCTATCAAAGATATTAGCCTTGATGAAAAAATCTATTTTAAGAAAGGAGATACACTTGAGACACGTCCAGAAAATTTCTATTATAGAGTGGAGTATCGACAGCCTAACGGAAAGATTTTTAACCTTTATCCGCGTGTACAGATGAATGGCATTAGGAGTGGAGAAGTGGTAACCTCACCAGATATATACAAAAAATGGGAAAAAGATCTTTATACTCACGTAACAACTATTTATCCCGACCCAGAAAAAGGGAGAGAGTACACCGAAACGCAAGAAATAAGAGCGGCTATCAAAGATACTTTTCTTATCAATGATTATGTAGCAATTCTTGAGCAAGTGAAAAGAATCAATGAAATAGATGCCCAAAAGCTAAGCAGTAATGAAGTAGCTGTAAAAGCTTCTATTCGTATTATCGCTAAAAATGCTCAGACTTACCTTGCCGAGCCTATTTTGGTAGTTAATCAGAAGGAGAGCAAAATGGCGAATGTCCCAGAAATCCTTCCAGAAATTGGAGCAAGGGTCTTTTTCAAAAATATTGACACAGAAACAGGAAAGATGATTTTTTCAGTAGATGTTGGAGAAAAAGATTATGTAATTATGAAGGCAATGGAAAAGCCTTACATCAATTTGATGTGGATAGGCTCTTTGGTAATTGTGATAGGAATGATGATTGCTCTTTGGAGGAGAATGACACCCAAACAGAGCCAGGAAGTAAATAATAATGTTTCGGAGGAAGAACTCAGTAAAGTATAAATTTGAGAATTTTATTTGTTCATAATCGCTATCAGCAATATGGCGGAGAAGATGCAGTTTTTGACGCAGAAATAGCTCTACTTCGCCTCAAAGGTCATCAGGTAGAAGCACTTATTTTTGAAAATAAAAAAATAAAGACCTTCAAAGAAAGGTTAAAAGTAGCTTTTACAAGTATCTACAACTTCCGTTCTGCTCGTACGCTAAGCCAAAAAATAAAGATATTTCAGCCTGATATTATTCACGTTCATAATTTTTGGAAAGAAGCCTCGCCTGCTGTGTTTTGGGTAGCCAAGCAGTATAATATCCCTGTGGTATTTACCTTACATAATTATCGGCTCATCTGTGCGAATGCCCTCTTGATGCGAGAAAACCAAATTTGTGAACTTTGTATCTCCAAAAAAATTCCTTTTTCGGCGCTGCGTTATGCTTGCTTCGACAATCGTCTGTTGAGTTTTCAAACTATTTTAATGACGGGTTTGCACAAAATCATAGGAACTTGGCGAAAAAAAGTGGCTCATTATATTGCTCTTACAGATTTTGCTAAAGAAAAATTTTTAACTTCTTCTTTGCAAATATCTGAAAATCAAATAAGTGTGAAATCTAATTTTGTAAAAGATGCAGGTTTCAGCCCGGCTAATCAACGTGAAAATTATTATTTATTTGTAGGCAGGCTTTCTGAAGAAAAAGGTATCAAACATATTCTTCAATTAGCTACACATACTTCTATCTCTATAGAAATCATTGGTAAAGGAGATTATGAAGAAAGCATACAAAAGCTATCTGATACGCAAAATAATGTAAAATTTTGGGGTTTTAAAGATAAGAAATTCATTTTAGAGAAAATGAAGAGTGCTAAGGCTTTGATAGTTCCTTCCATTTGGTATGAAGGTCTGCCTACTACTATATTGGAGGCTTTTAGTACAGGTACTCCTGTGATTGTTTCGGATATTGGAAATCTGAATGAAATAATAACTCATCAATATAATGGCTGGCATTTCTCTGTAAATGAGATAGATAGCTTAGTAAAACAAATTAGTTGCTTTGAAAATTATGGAGAAAAAGAAAAAATCTATGAAAATGCTTACCAAACTTTTAAGGAAAGATATAGCTCTGAAAATGTTTATCAAAAACTCATAGATATTTATACGAAACTTATTACAAAAAGCTAAAAAATAATTTTAAGCTACAATTTTTCTAAAAAAATTTGGCAAATCGTTCTAAAATATTTTTATTTGCGTCTTGTTAAACCAAAAGTACGCAAAATGTCATCAATAGCAGAAAAAGTAAAAAGCATAGTCATTGATAAATTAGGTGTTGAGCCTGCAGATGTCGCCTTCGAAGCAAGTTTTTCCAACGATTTGGGTGCTGACTCTTTAGACCAAGTGGAGTTGATTATGGAGTTTGAAAAAGAGTTTAATATTTCAATTCCTGATGAAATAGCAGAGAAAATTGTTACAGTTGGTGATGCTATCAAGTATTTGGAGGCAAATGCTAAGTAGCACAAAGTATTTATACCATAAGTTTATAAAAGTAATATATTTTAATTACATTTTTAGTTAAACCAAAACGAACAATCCAATGTCAGAAATTGCAAAAAAAGTAGTAAGTATCATTGTAGATAAATTAGGTGTAGAACCAGGGGAGGTTACTCATGAGGCTAATTTCTCAACAGACCTTGGTGCTGATTCCTTAGACCAAGTGGAGTTGATTATGGAATTTGAAAAAGAGTTCAATATTTCAATTCCTGACGAGGCAGCAGAAAAAATCCTTACAGTAGGTGATGCTGTTACCTATTTGGAAGCAAACTCTAAGTAATTTTACGCTAAACTTGGCTCAATGATTCTAAAAAGAGTAGTAATTACTGGTTTAGGAGCAATTACTCCGCTCGGCAATTCGGTAGAAGCCTATTGGGAAGGTCTTTCAAATGGGCTCAGTGGTGCAGTGCCCATCAGCCGTTTTGATGCATCTAAGTTTAAAACTCAATTTGCTTGCGAGGTCAAAGATTTTGACCCAAAGCAGTATATAGAGCATAAAGAAGCCCGAAAAATGGACTTGTTTCAGCATTATGCGATTGCAGTTGCTGAGCAAGCTATCCAAGATGCTGGTTTTGATTTAAGTAGCCTTGACAAAAGACGAGTAGGTGTTATTTGGGGCTCTGGTATAGGGGGACTGCGTTCTCTGCAAATGGAGATAATGGATTTTGCCAAAGGAGATGGTACGCCCAGATTCAATCCCTTCTTTATTCCAAAAATGATAGCGGATTTGGCTCCAGGGCATATATCCATCAAATACGGCTTTTTAGGTCCTAATTATACTACTGTATCAGCTTGTGCTTCAGCCAATAATGCCATTATTGATGCCTTCAACTACATACGTTTGGGCAAAGCCAATGTCATTCTTACAGGTGGCTCAGAAGCAGCCGTAACAGAAGCTGGGATAGGCGGTTTTAATGCTAATAAAGCTCTTTCAGAAAGAAATTCTGACCCACTCACAGCTTCACGTCCCTATGATAAAGACAGAGATGGCTTTGTTTTAGGCGAGGGTGGGGCTTGTTTGATTTTAGAAGAGTATGAGCACGCTATAAAAAGAGGAGCAAAAATATACGCAGAAATGGTAGGAGGAGGCTTTTCTTCAGATGCCTATCATATTACGGCTCCCAACCCTGAAGGTTTGGGGGTAATTTATTGTATGGAAGATGCTCTTGCTGATGCAGGTATTCGTCCTGAGCAAATTGATTACATCAATACACATGGAACTTCTACACCAGTTGGAGACCCACAAGAAATCTTTGCTATTCAGAAGGTTTTCGGTGAGCACGCCTACAAACTTAATATGAGTTCTACTAAGTCTATGACAGGGCACTTGTTAGGGGCGGCTGGGGCTGTGGAGGCTTTAGCCTGTGTGTTGGCTATCAAGTATCAAATGGTGCCACCTACTATTAATCTATTTGAGTTAGATGAACAATTAGATAAAAAATTAAACTTTACTGCAAATAAAGCTCAAAGCAGAGAAATCAATTATGTATTGAGTAATGATTTTGGTTTTGGCGGACATAATACTTCTTTAATTTTTAAAAAATTTGAAGAGTAAGCAATGCAACTAATCCAAGCTTTTTGGAGAGTTTTTAGAAAAAAAACAGAACAAGATAAAAGGCTCATCGCTTTTGTCAAACAAAGGACAGGAGCTGAGCCTTTTAACTTGGAACTTTATCGTCTGGCTCTTAGGCACTCCTCTATGGCTCTACAAACTCACAAAGAGAACTTTAAGCTATCTAATGAGCGGTTGGAGTACTTGGGTGATGCAGTTTTGGGGGCTATCGTTGCAGAGTATTTATATAAAAAGTATCCTTTCAAAGATGAGGGTTTTCTCACAGAAATTCGCTCAAGAATTGTAAATAGAGAAAGTCTTAACAGCCTTTCAAAAAAAATTGGTTTAGCGGATTTGGTAGAATTCGAAGGGTCTAAGTTTATTCGCTCACATCAATCAATGGCGGGTGATGCAATGGAGGCTTTCATAGGAGCTGTGTTTCTGGATAAAGGTTTTATTTTTTGTAAGAAATTTGTTATCAAACGCATCTTACAGGCTCATTTAGATATAGAAAAAATAATTTCTAACAATCTCAATTTCAAAAGTTTGCTTATAGAATATGCCCAAAAGGAAGGTAAAGATATTGAGTTTTCTCTTTTAGATGAAAAAAGCCAAAAAGGGAGTACAATTTTTACCGTAGAACTTCTCCTTGATGGGGTATCGATAGGTGTGGGAATGGGGCAAAATAAGAAAAAAGCCGAGCAAGCTGCCGCAGAAAAAGCCTATCAATATATACAAAACCAAAAAGAAAGCTAAAGTAATGAGTAAATTGTTATTTTTGGGCTGCTTTTTCTTATCTTTAGGTCTATTCGCTCAGAAAATATCTAAAAAGGATAGCTTAGATTTGAAACCTCTTTTATATTTTCAAGATGACTCCCTACTTTTGGGCAAACCCACACAAGTTTCTTTGAGTTTTAGGTATCCTAAACATTTACAAATAGTTTTTTGCGATACTTCGCATAATTACGCTCCTTTTGAGCTAGAAAATAAACAATTTTTCCCAACTCACTCAGATAGTCTTTTCAGTGTGGATAGTGCTGTTTATACGCTGAGAAGCTTTGAGATAGATAAAAAACAAGTTCTTCGTTTGCCTATTTTTCTCATAAAACCTGAAGGAGATTCACTAATTTTATACTCCAACACAGATTCTATTTACTTTCAAAGCCAAATTTCAGCAAGCATTCCTTTGGAAAACCTTTCATTACAAGCGGATACAAGCCTAATTTTGTTAGAAGAAAAATTTAATTTCCATTTTTTTATATTCTGGGGAGTTACGCTGCTTTTTTTGGTAGCTATTGTTTGGGTGCTTTTTGGTAATTGGATAAAACAACAAATTACTTTGCTGAATTTGAAGCGAAAGCACTTATTTTTTGAAGATGCTTTTGATAGAGAAATAGCACGTATTCGTACCCGCCGAAGAATGGAGGATATAGAACAAGCCTTGCATCTCTGGAAAAAACACTTGGAACAAATAGAGGAGAAGCCTTTTAGTACTTTTACCTCTCGTGAAATATTAGAAGAATTACCGATAGAAGTCTTAGGAGAAAAATTGCAAAATATTGATAAGGCAATTTATGGAGCAATTATTGAGGAAGGTTTGGAGAACGACTTTCTATATCTTAAAGCTTTGGCTCATAAGAGGTATATAAGAAAAAAAGCAACCATAAGAGTTGGAAAAAAATAGAAACTCTTATGGTTTTAGACGCTCTAAAAATTGGGTTGTAACAAGTATTTGGAGTAAAAATCATCTATGACGGCTACAGCCTCTTCGGCAGTATCTACTACACTAAACAAATTTAAGTCTTCAGCATTGATGTTGTTCTCTTGTTCCAACATCGTGCTTTTTATCCAATCTAAAAGTCCGTTCCAATAGGCTTTTCCTACAAGAACTATGGGAAAACGACCAATTTTTTTGGTTTGGATAAGTGTAAGAGCTTCAAAGAACTCGTCTAAAGTACCAAAACCACCTGGCATTACTACGAAGCCTTGAGCATACTTCATAAACATTACTTTTCTCACAAAAAAGTAATCAAAGCTAATAAGTTTGTCGGGGTCTATATAAATATTGCTACTTTGCTCAAAAGGTAAGATGATATTGATACCAACAGACTTTCCACCTCTTGATTTTGCTCCTTTATTGCCTGCCTCCATAATACCAGGACCACCTCCAGTGATAACACCGTAGCCTAAATCTACCAATTTTGCTCCAACTTCTTCGGCTATTTTGTAATAAGGATTATCAGGCTTGGTGCGGGCAGAGCCGAAAATGGAAACGCAAGGTCCGATTCTTGCTAATTTATCAAAACCATCTACAAATTCGGACATAATTTTGAAAATAGCCCAAGAATTAGTACTCTTTATTTCGTGCCAATCGTGATTTTTAAAGGCTTTTTTGATGCGATTTTCTTCTTCTAAACTAAGTTGATTATCTTCTGACATAAAAAAACGTTGTGTGGATAAAAAATAAAATAACGGGCAAACATACAGAATTTTATAGGATTTTCATAATAAAAGAGACCTATCTTTTTGGAGATAGGTCTCTTTTTTAGGCTTTTGTGAGAATTTGGCTTGCCAAAAACAAATACAAACCAAGTAAAAAAAGCCAATAAGAATGTTTGATAAATTTGAAAGGAATAAATAGCCCTAAAAGCATTACGATTATTCCTGATGAAAAACTTGCCCAAGTGGCTACTTGTAGCATCAGAAGTAAGGAAATCGAGAATACACCCAGCACCGGACCCATCATAAATCGTTTGGCAAATTTTACAAATAGCTTCTGGCGTTTGCAAAGTTTTTCCAAACTTCCCGTTTCCGAGCTATTTTCAGGGTAAACAAGCCAAATTCCATTTACCAAAAAAAGCTTTTCTGTGTTTTTCATTTTGCATAAAAAAGATTTAAAGTGAAACAAAAAATAAAATGAACCACAAATTTAATTAACAATTTGTTAATATTAAAATAATGTTTAGTTTATTTTTCAATTTCTTTGAACCACTCGGCATACATTGGATAATTCTGAGCTATTCTTGCAATTTCTGAGGATTTTTCTCCCACGGGTTTGAGGTATTTGGCGGGGTTGCCAGCCCAAATACTGCCTGCTTCTACTTTTGTACCTGCCAATACAACCGCTCCTGCAGCAATAATAGAGCCTGCTCCTATATGAACATTATCCATAATAATAGCCCCCATTCCTATAAGTACATTATCCTCGATGGTACAGCCGTGAATAATAGCATTGTGGGCTACGGATACATTTTTACCCAAATAAACTTTCGTCTTTTGGTAGGTACAGTGTACTACTGCTCCGTCTTGGATATTACAATTATCACCAATAATAATGCTGTTTACATCTCCACGAATCACGGCATTGAACCAAATAGTACAATTATCACCTATGCTCACCTCGCCTACAATAGTAGCGTTAGGGGCAATGAAGCTATTTTTCCCAATTTTAGGGGTGAAACCTCTCACAGAAAGAATATAAGCCATATTTTCAAAATTTATTCTGCAATAATATAAATTTTGAAATATTATTTTAGCTTATTTGATAATTTTGCTTTAAAATTTTATCTTTGGTACGTTTATTTTTTATATTTTCTTTACTAACCCCCCAATATATGCCTATCAAAAAAAATTTACTTGTTATACTTGCTTTCCTGATGATTTTCAGGGCAGTTGGACAAGACCGTAGCTTGATGCTCCAATCCAAACAAGCAATAACACAGTTTTCAATAGAAGATTTTATAAATAAGTCTTCTTCTGCCTTTAGATATGCCAAAAGTAACGGTGGTACGTATCTAATTGTACAATTTGAGCAAATACCAACTGAAGCGGAAAAACAAAAAATTAGCCAAGTTGGGCTTACATTACTTAGCTATTTACCGCACAATGCTTTTTGGGCTTATGTGCCTGATAATGTATCAGAAATTGATTTAAAAACATTGAAAATCAAAGCTTTGTATGATTACTTGCCTGAACATAAAATTGCTGAAACTTTCCAACAAAAACCTTTATGGGCTATCAATGAAACAGGGAAAATAGATGTTTGGGTACAGATATTTCAGAATGTAGCTTGGGAAGACATAAAAACTTCCCTGATTGGGAGAAATTGGCTTGTCATATTAGAGGAAAAACCTCAGTATAAAATGCTCAAAATGCGAGTGAATCAAGATAAATTAGTAGACTTGGCGAAAAACCCTTTGGTATTTTTTGTAGAGCCCATAGAACCAAAACCTATTTTGGAGAATAGAGAAGGAAGAAGTAATCATCGTATTAATTTTGTGAATAGTGAATATGCGGGAGGTAGAAAATATGATGGAACGGGGGTAGTGGTATCTATGGGAGATGATGGCACAGCCCACACACATATAGATAAAAAGGGAAGAATAAATCTAAATCTGACCACCAACGGAGGAGCACATGGCGACCACGTTTCTGGAATTATTATGGGAGCAGGTAATTTAGACCCTCTCAAAAAGGGGCAAGCCCCAGGAGCAACCTTAGAAGTATACGATTATTATGATGACTTAGACCAAATGCCTGCTCCTTACAATGATAAAGGTGTAAGAATTACTTCACACTCGCTTGGGGAAAGTCTTAATGCAGGTTATACTTCTGGAGCTGTAACAATGGATCAACAGATTAGATTGTATCCCGAATTGATGCACGTTTTTTCTTCGGGCAATTCGGGTTCGGGCTTTTATACCATTACAGGTGGAAGAAAAGCTGCTAAAAACGTAGTAGCAGTAGGTAATCTAACAAAAACAGACGAAATAGCTTCATCAAGTAGCCGAGGACCCGCCGCTGACGGGCGTTTAAAGCCTGAAATTTGTGCGGTGGGTACAAACGTACTTTCTACAGGTGAGAATAATACATACTATTCTGCTACTGGAACTTCTATGGCTTGTCCAGCAATTTCTGGTGTTTTTGCTACAATGTATCACGCTTATAAATCGCTGAATGGAGGAACAACACCGCAGTCAGCTCTTATAAAGGCTTTATTGATGAATACGGCTGATGATTTGGGAAATGTGGGGCCTGATTATACCTATGGGTATGGCAGAGTGAATGCTCGTAGGGCGGTGCTGGTTTTGGAACAAAATAAATACTTTCAAAGCTCTATTAGTCAGGGCAATAGCAACACACATACCATCAATGTGCCTTCAGGAACAGCTCAACTAAAAGTTATGCTATATTGGAATGATTACGAAGGAGCATCAGCGGCGAGTGTACCTTTGGTAAATAACCTTGATTTGAGTGTGTTAGCTCCAAGTACGGCTGTTTTTCAGCCTTGGGTACTTAACCCAAGTAATACGAGTGCTTTAGCTACAAGAGGTACAGATAATATCAATAATTCAGAACAAGTAACGATTGACAACCCTGCTGCGGGTAGTTATACGCTGCAAATTGCTGGAACATCTGTTCCTCAAGGACCTCAGAACTATGTAATAGTATATGAGTTCATTCAAGATGAAGTAACTGTAACTTTTCCTATTGGAGGTGAGGCTTTTCACCCTTCGGAAACAGAAACTATCCGTTGGGATGCATTGGGTAATAGCGGTACCTTTACCTTAGAGTACTCTACCAATAACGGTTCTACTTGGACAACCATCAGTAATAGCATCGCTGGTAACATTCGCTATTATAGCTGGAATGTACCAAACGTAAGCACTAGCGAGGCTTTGGTGAGGGTATCGCGTAGCGGAAAAACAGGGCAAAGTATAGCAAATTTTTCTATTGCTGCACCTCCTTCTAATCTTAGTTTCTCAGCAGATTGTAACGGTATTCAGCTTTCTTGGTCAGCAGTAGCGGGTGCAAGTAGTTACGAGATTTATAGATTGGGAGACAAATATATGGATTTGATAGGTACAAGCAATACAACTTCTTATACAGATAATACCGTTAGTGCAGGCGAACAATGGTATGCAGTAAGGGCGATTTTCCCTAATGGGGCAGGAAGTCGCCGAACTTTAGCTGCTAAATATATGTATGATGCAGATTTGAGTGTGAGTAATATTAGTCCCAAAAATAATGTTTGCGTGCTTACCAATACGCAGGAAGTAAAAATTACGATAAGCAATAACGCTGACTTTGCAATGACTAATACGGTGATAGATTATAGTGTGAAGAAGGCGGATAATACTGTAGTTACCTCAGGGAATACAACCATTCCTTCCATTCCTGCTAATTCTTCTCAAATTTTAAGTATTACGGCTGATATGTCTTTGCAAAATGAAACTTATCAAATAGTAGCTTCCCTGACAAATCCTTGCGATAAAGATGCTTCTAATAATCAGATGACTGTAAACACAAAAGATATAGGTGTAGAAATAAGTATCACACAGGAGGGTGAAAAATTGGTAGCTACATCAGGGTATAAAAATTACAAATGGTATTTTGATGGTGTATTTTTTATCAATACAGGTACAAATAACGAACTATTAGCTTCCAAACTTGGAACTTACAAAGTAGAGGCACAGTCTTTGACTTCAAGTTGTAAAAATACTTCTGCTGATTTTGTGATGAGTGTTTTAGCTTTGGAAGATGTTTCCAATAAACTCGCTATTTTCCCAAATCCTACAGA
>JANRLU010000106.1:0-15478 GCA_033762275.1 Thermonemataceae bacterium
TATCTATTTCGGTAAGTAGTGTCGCATATTCCGTTCTATCCTCCAAAAGTTCCCAAGACTTCTCGTAGCGATTGAGCGAATCGGTGGTAGCTTTTACAAAATTTTTCCAAATATTCTCTCTTTCAGCAGCAAACAAGCTGTTTTTGTAAATAAGTTGGTTTTGCAAGGTAGAATTTGTCTGAACAACATAGGCCCGCAAAGCCTCTAATTGCTGTTGACTCGGATAGGCAGTGCTAAGTAAGTACTGCTCACGCTCGCTCAAGTAGCTCACACGCCACAACAAACCTGCTACCGAAAACAACAGAATTGCTGCTATTGCCAACAAACTCCAAAAAATACGCCTGCGTATCGCAAAGGCTCTGTTACTAAAAAATGCAAGAAAATTATTTTTAGCCATTATTTACGCAAAGAAATTATTTCTCTAAGAAAAAGAAAAATTTGTTAATTTTCTCAAAAATAGGAAAATTTGTCAAAAAAATTCCTTTATCAAAAAAATATTATTTTCTAAATCTTGAATAATATGCTCAAAATAGGCATTTTGGGAGGTGGGCAACTTGGGCAGATGTTTCTGCAAAACGCTTTTTCTTACCCTTTTCAGCTTTTCAGCTTAGATCCTGACCCGCAAGCTCCTTGTGCAAGCTTTCATAAAAATTTCAGGCAAGGTGCTCTGCAAGATTATAGCACCGTATTTGAATTTGGGAAATATTTAGATGTTATCACCATTGAAATAGAAAATGTGAATACCCAAGCCCTCAAAGATTTAGAGAGAATAGGTAAAAAAGTATATCCACAACCACACATCATTGAGCTTATTGCCGATAAAAGGCTACAAAAGGAGTTTTTTAAAGAAAACAATTTTCCTACCGCAGATTTTATTTCCATTGAAAACGCAAGTGATATCCCAAAGCATTTGACATTTTTGCCAGCTTTCCAGAAATTGGCGAAAGGAGGCTACGATGGTAAGGGCGTACAACGCTTAGAGAACGCCCAAGACCTGAACAAAGCCTTTGAAGGAGCATCTTTATTGGAGAAAAAAGTAACTATAATCAAAGAAATAGCTGTAATTGTTGCCAGAAATCAGAAAAATACAGCAGTCTACGACCCTGTAGAAATGGTTTTTGATGAAAAACTCAATTTAGTTGATTATCTACTCGCCCCAGCTACCCTAAGCCCTTCGCAAACTGAAACAGCTAAAAAATTGGCTATTAGTTTAATAGAAAAATTAGAGATGGTAGGCATCTTGGCAGTTGAGATGTTTGTAGATGAGAAAGGTGATATTTTACTCAATGAACTTGCTCCACGCCCACATAACAGCGGACACCACAGCATAGAAGCCTGTTATACCTCCCAATACGACCAACACCTCAGGGCTATCACGAATTTGCCACTTGGAAATACCCAAATGCGTTATCCTTTTGTGGGAATGCTGAATATTATAGGAGCAGAGGGCTACCAAGGCGAAGCCCACTACGAAGGTTTGGAAAAAGTGCTTGCTTTAGAAAAAGTATACATACATTTGTATAATAAAAGTATGACTAAAGCGGGAAGAAAAATGGGGCATTTCACAATATTAGGAAAAAATAAGGCAGAAATTGAAGAAAAAATGCAATCTTTGAAAGAAAATTTTAGAGTTATTCATCACTGAACAAATAGTTATGTTGCAATCAATGACAGGCTACGGAAAAGCCCAAAAAGACGGAGAAAATTTTTTGGTAGAAGTAGAAATAAGAAGTCTTAATTCAAAGTTTTTAGATTTATCTCTGCGTAGCCCCAAAGAAATGAACGAAAAAGAGCTGGAAATCAGAAATTTGGCTCAAGATTTTTTGGAAAGGGGTAAAATTTACTTGCAAATAGATTTCCAAAGGAAAAGCACTAATACCCAATTATTGATAGATGAAGAAATGCTCAAAGGCTATTATCAGAACTTGGAAAGACTCAAGCAAGAACTCAATGCCCAAAGTTCAGATGTTTTTAGACTTGCTGTACAGATGACCGAAAATAATCAGAAAAACTTTGCTGAAGGTCTAAGCGAGGAGGAATGGAACATTTGCCGAGAAGCTATTGTAGAAGCCTTGAAACGTTGTAAAAATTTCAGATTAGAAGAAGGCAACTTGCTGAAAAACAAGTTTTTAGAATACGAAAATAACATTCGCCTCTTGCTTGCAGAAGTAGAAACACAAGACCCCAAACGGCTGGAAAATATCCGAGAGAAACTCCACAACCGAATAAAAGAACTAAAAAATGATGAACTTTTTGATAAAAATAGATTTGAACAGGAGTTGATTTATTACATAGAAAAGTTAGATATTTCTGAAGAAAAAGTACGCTTACTCAAACATCTGGATTATCTTAGGGAGGTTCTCCAACAGAGTAGCTCCAACGGGAAAAAAATCAATTTTATAACTCAAGAAATTGGCAGAGAAATCAATACGATTGGCTCCAAAGCCAATGATGCAACTATACAACGTTTTGTGATAGAAATGAAAGAAGAGCTGGAGAAAATAAAAGAACAATCTTTAAATATTCTTTAAAATACTATAAAAAATTAGCAAGTGGAAAAACAAAATAAAGATTTTATTTTTGGCATCAGGGCTATTATAGAAGCTATCAAAGCCGAAAAAGAAATAGATAAACTACTCATAGAGAGCGATTTAGGCAAATCAGAACTGATGGCTGAGCTTTTTGCTTTGGCAAAAGAGAAACAGATTTTTATTCAAAGAGTTCCTGTTTTCAAGCTTAATAAAATCACCGCTAAAAACCACCAAGGAGCCATTGCCTTTTTATCACTCAAAAGCTATTCTTCTTACGAAAACGTATTGCAAGATGTATTTGAAAGAGGCGAAGTTCCTTTATTTCTAATTTTGGACGGCATCACTGATATACGCAACATGGGGGCTATCGCCCGTACAGCCGAATGTGCTGGTGTTCATTGCCTTATTATCCCAGAAAAAAATGCTGCTCCCATCAATAGTGATGCTATCAAAACCTCAGCAGGTGCTTTACACCACTTGCCTGTAGCGAGGGTAAAGAGCCTTTTACAAGCTGTTCGCTATTTGCAAGATGCTGGCTTACAAATCATTGTAGCCTCTGAAAAAGCCAATAAAACAATGTATGCGATTAATATGCAAACACCAACGGCTATCGTGATGGGTTCGGAAGATATAGGCGTATCCAACGAAATACTCAGAGAGGCTGATGAACTTACCAAGATAGAACTTTTTGGAAAAATTGAGTCTCTCAATGTTTCTGTAGCAACAGGTATTATTTTGTATGAAGCTATCCGACAGAGAACTCAGATTCAAAGTTAACTATCAAAAAAAGTATTAGCACTATTATTGTCATCATCAAAATTGGTGCTGGTACTTTTTATGCTATTTCTGTCATCATCATCAAAAGGACTAAAATTAGTATCTCTGTAAAAGCTATCTCTCATATAAAAATACCAAAGTAAATCATTGCCGCTATTATAGGGTGTATAAGTTGTATTGGCGGTCTGCTCTTTGTTCTTTTTTGCATAGCAGGCTAAGCACAAAATAGGTTCTTCGCCTTGTTTGGCGGCAATAAGCCCTGTTTTCTCGTCTTTAGTTCTATTTTTGATGCTTTCTATACCTCCAAAAATATGGTCAAGGCAGAAATTCTGCCTGCAATCGCTGCACCTGGCTATGGCTACCGCTCCACATTCTTTAAGAACGAAAAAACCCGTTTTCATCTGACATCTTTTCATACTACTTCGTATTTATGCTTTTTGTTTCATTTTTTGGTAAGCTCGCCCAAGCAACTCTAAGAATTTACCCAATTTCGGTTCAGCTTGCTTGATATTTTGCAAAATCATTTTTTGCTTGCTTTTTATCTTAAAACTATGTCTTTTTTCATTAGGCTTTGTAGCTGTTTTTGTACCTACAATCGCCCTATTATCCGCTATCACATATTCATCTTTATCAAAACCAATATTTAGCGTAATCAGGCGAATAAGGTAGTTTTTAGTTTTTGTCTTTATTTTACCCCTTGCATTGGTTTTTGTAGTGCTTCTATTTCGGTAGGTATCTGTAATAATAGCCGAAAGTAGCGTATCATCAGCCATACGAGCCGAGAAGCTAAGCCAAGTATAAGTATAATAAGTATTGGTGATTTTTGGGTATTTGCCCATAGTAAAACTAAATATGAGTATAAAAAAACTAATTATACCTCCAAAAATAAACAAAGGAAAAAACTGATTGAATAGGTTATCTACAAAATCTTGGAAACCTATCTCTTCCGGAAAAAAATTATATGCCAATACTGTCAAGACTAAAAGTAGCAACAAACCTAAAAAAAAACGTTGAACGACTTTTGCAAAAAGAGTCTTTTTGTAATTTTTATCTATTTTCGTTTTGTACCTTTTGCTAATTGGATTGGCAAACTCTGCACTCAAGGTGATGGGAATGCCTTTTTTGCCTTCCTCTGCCAAAATAGTTAATAGCGGATACGTGAAAAAACGCAAATGGTTTTTTAAATCCACAGAGCGAAGTAAAAAAAATAGAAGAAAAGAAAAAATAGCAAGAAAAAATAAAGAAGTGAATAAATAGTAGAAAATCGTTCCCAAAATGAACCAATTTTTCTCCAAAAAGTCATAAGGAGAGTTTCGTAGAATAACAATATTTAGTAATTTGATGGCTATACCCAAAGAAAGCCCCAACCAACCCAAAACTTTGAAAGTATAGCGAGCGTTATCAGCATATTTATCAAATTTGGCAAGATTATCAAAAATAGCAAACCAATCTTCTGCACTTTTAGTTGCCGCATAACGCTTTTTTAGCAGAATTTTTGTCTGCTCACTATCCAAAAATAAAAAATAACGAACCGCTCCAAAAAAAGAAGATAAAGAAAAGTGAGGTTTGTTAGTTGTTTCTTGCTTCATCTCAAAAAGGCTTTTTCCAAAAATACACAAAAAAAAGCTAAAAACAATTTTTTTAGAGAAAATCTACTACGGTTTCCATTTTAGCCCCACGGGAGCCTTTTATCAGTATCAAGCTATTTTGTATCTTTTTATCAATGAGCCAATTATGTAAAGAAAACTTATCAACAAAAAAGTACGCTTGCGGCAAGGCTTTAAGGGCTTGTTGCATTTCTTCTCCGAAAAGCACTACCAAATCAAAGTTTTGCTGAGCAATAAAATTTCCTAATTTTTGATGTTCGGTTTCGCTAAATGCCCCTAATTCGTTCATTTGCCCCAAAATCAGCACTTTAGGACTTTGCTTCATCAAGGCAATATTAGCGATAGCTTCTTGCATAGAGCTTGGATTGGCATTATAGGCATCTAAAATCAGGATATTATTTTCTTTTCGCAAAACTTGCGAACGATTATTTTGGGGTTCATATTCGGCTACGGCTTCATTTGCATCTTTGGGGCTTATGGCAAAAAATTTTCCTACACAAAGAGCAGTAGCTATATTAGAAAAATTATATCTTCCAAGTAGCTTAGTATTCACAATCTCTTGATTTTCTGATATATAACTTACAAAAAAATCAGATGGACTAAGAGTTATATGCAAATAGTCATTTTGATTAGGATAAGTAATTTTTTGTGTGTTGGGTATATGTTTACTTATTTCCAACAAAACTTCTTCATTGGTGTTGATAAATATTTTTTTATTATTTTCAGATAGATAGTCGTAAAGTTCTTTATTGGCTTTTTTTACGCCTTCCCAACCACCAAAACCTTCCAAATGGTCTAAACCAACGTTTGTAAGCAAGCCAAAGTCAGGTTCGGCTATTTGGCAAAGTTCCTTCGTTTCTCCTTGATGGTTAGCCCCTATTTCTATAACAGCTATCTGGGTATCAGCACCTATGGATAGCAAACTTAGTGGAACGCCAATGTGGTTATTTAGGTTTCCTTGTGTAGCAAATGTTTTATATTTTTTTGATAAAACTCTGTAAATCAACTCTTTTGTAGTTGTTTTTCCGTTAGAGCCACCTACCACGATTAGCGGGATAGATAAAACTTGGCGGTGCTTTCGGGCAAGTTGCTGGAGCATTTGAAGCACATCTTGCACTAAAAAACATTGTTCATTGATTTGATACGCTGCTTCATCTATCACACAAAAACTTGCACCTTTCTCAAAAGCCTCTTTTACAAAAGTATTTCCATTAAAGTTTTCACCTTTTAGAGCAAAAAAAATGCTTCCTGGCTCTATTTTACGTGTATCAGTACTTATTTTCGGGTTTTTATGATAAATGTGGTATATTTTATTTAAAATCTCATCCATAATTATTTCACTATAAAATTTTAGTCTGTCATTTGGTCTAATCGTGGGGGTGGCTCTTGTTGGGTGATATTCTTTTGATTATCAAGTTCCGCTTTTAGTAATTTTCTTTCTTTATTTTCCAAACGAGCTACGATAAAAATACTCATTTCGTAAAGCAAATACAAAGGCAAAGCCACGATAAGCTGAGAGAAAACATCTGCCGAAGGTGTAATAATAGCAGAAGCAATTAAAATACCTACAATACTATGACGACGATAATGCCTCATAAAAGTAGCTGAAATAATCCCTGCTCTACCCAAAAAATACGCCACAATGGGTAGTTGAAACATCAAAGAACTAATAAGCGTAAGCCAAGAAACCATTGAGATATAGTTATGCAAATCAAACTGGTTATCAGGATTGATACGTGGGCTAATTTTATAGGTTGCTAAAAAATTTATGGAAATAGGTGTAATAATATAATAACCAAAAAGCAGCCCTGAGGCAAATAAAATAGCAATATAGAAAACAATACCTTTGGCAGCGTTGCTTTCTTTTTCATACAGAGCGGGTTTCACAAAACGCCATATTTCCCATATCACATAAGGAAAAGCCATTACTATCCCCAAGATGATGGAAGAAGTAAGGTGTGTCATAAATTGCCCCGTGATAGAAAAATTGACTAATTTGAGGTCTATACCCACACAAAGCCCCTTACTCCCCAAGTATTCGCCCAATTCGCAAAGTTTTCGGTATGTCCAGAAGTCCGCTTTGGCAGGACCAAACAATATTTCCTCAAAAATAAACTCTGTAAAGCCAAAAGCCACAAACATAAACACTACCACCACAATTACGGCTCTAATCAAGTGTTTGCGAAGTTCGTCCAAATGCTCCAAAAATGTCATTTCTTGGTTTTCTTCTGCCATTGTTTTTTATTTTATTTTCGCAAAAGTAATGATTTTTAAGAAAAATGATACTAAAAGAATATTAAAACCATTTTCTAAATAGTTTTTCTAACACGTTCAAGTAAAGTAGTACGTACAAAGCTAAAGTCATTAGCCAGATAATTATCAGATTAAACCAAAAAGTTTGCAGCCATACATCTCCTATTTTTTTATTTGGGGCAAAAAAATGAGATGAATAATCTTTAGCATCTATGAGTACATTATAGACACTTGGCTCTATTTGTTTACTATTTATGATAATTTTTTTTTCTGTTTCCATATTTTTTGCCAAATTAGCTAAAGCCTCATTAAAATAAAGCCTCCTTTTATGTTTGTGCGAGGGGTTTGCTCTTAGGTAATTATCTTTCTGACTTTGGGCTATATATTGCTTTTGGTTATAGTATTTCTTCATTTTTTCTAATAATTTCAGAAAATACTTATCTTTTACTTTCTTCGTAGAGCTTAAAAAAGTATGAATACGCGGCAACTCTGCTTTATCTATTTGTTCAAACTCATCTAAAAGTTCATTTTTTAGCAGTTCTTTGTAATTTTTATTTTTATCTATATTTTCAAAAACCTCTATAAGTTTATCCATATAAAATACTTTTTTGTAGGCAGCAGTAGCCAAAGTTTTTTCCCATTCGAATAAGGGTTTTTCATATTCGTTATCTTTAAATTGGGTAACAATCAAAGCCTCGAAAGCCCAACGAGAAGCCAGTAAATTAGCAAACCAAGGAATATGGTCGCTATGATAAATCTTAAAGTCAGGGTTTACTTTTTCAAAACGAATAACAATGCCTCCCAATACTAATTGTGGAATTAGTAGCAAAGGAATAAGAATATATACCGTAATAGCTGAACGAAAAGCGGAAGAAATATTTAGCCCTAACATATTGGCAAAAGCTGAAGACGAAAAAAGTAAGAGCCAATATTCCCAAAAAAGAGCCTTTATACCCAGAATACTATTGCCTATCCATACCAAAAAAAATGTCTGAATAGCAGAAATAAGAAACATCACACTGATTTTGGCAAATAAATAACTACTTCTACTCAAATTGATAAATTTTTCACGCTTCAATACTTTCCTATCGCTGATGATTTCTTCGGCACTGCCCACCAAGCCCGAAAAAATAGCCACTATGATAGCAATAAAAATGTAGGCAGGCAAATTTTCGTTTGCCCCGAAAGTATATCCTCCTTTTTCTGTGTTGTAATAACGATTCACATAAGCCAGCAAAAAAGCGAGCAAAGGAGCTTGTAACAAATTGATAAGCCAATACTGCGTATTATGCATTTTACTCAAAATGTCTCTTTCCAAAAAAAACTTCCATTGTTTAAATCTATTAGGTAAATGTAGATGCGTATTCCCCTCAAAATCTTTGAAATTTTGTACCTTCTTAGTTTTTTTACTTTTTACATACATCTCATACCACTGAAGGGGGCTTATTTTTCTTTTTTCGGTAAAACGCCCATATTCATTCACTATTTTGGCAGAAATTATCTCAAAAACCTGTTCTACATTCACATTGCCACACTCCAAACACTCACCTTGTTGCCTACTGATTTGATTGGCGTGCTTTTTGAAATAAGTAATCATATCAGCAGGACTGCCATAATAAATAGGATAACCGCCTGTGTCCAAAATTAAAAATTTATCAAACATCTTAAAAACAGAAGAGGAAGGCTGATGAATGACCACAAAAACCAGTTTGCCTTCAGAAGTAAGCTCTTTGAGTAAATCCATTATACTTTCTGAATCTCGGGAAGAAAGCCCTGAAGTGGGTTCATCTACAAACAAAATAGACGGTTTTCGTAACAACTCCAGACCAATATTAAGGCGTTTTCTTTGCCCCCCACTGATACTTTTTTGGAGTGGTGTTCCCACTCTCAAATCTTGTATTTCTTGTAAGCCCAAGCTATGTAACATATCCTTTACACGCTCTTTTATTTCTTTTTCTGATAGCTCACCCAAAGATAGTTTCGCAGCAAAATACAGATTTTCATAAACACTCAGATTTTCCACCAATAAATCATCTTGTGGAACATAACCTATCAAACCTTTTATCTGAGCTTGATGAACACTCACCCCATTGATAAGCACCTCACCTTTTTGTGGCTTCATAGAGCCATTCAACAACTCCAACAGTGTAGACTTCCCCGCCCCACTTTCACCCATTATCCCAATTAACCTCCCCGACTTCTCTGATATATCAATGTGGCGAACCCCATTTTTTTTGCCTGCATACAAACAAGTAACATCTCTTGCCTCAAAACTAAAAGTTTCTAAGTTTTTATCCTTCCGAAATACACTCACTACATCGCTGTAATAAATTGGCTCTATCCGATTTCCACGAATAACACTGCCCTGCGAGAAAAAGTATAAAGACTTCTCTTTAATCAAAAAGCCATTTAGGTAATAATCTTGCTCTCCTATATATTTCAGCAGATAAGTATCCAAACTTTCTATACGCAAGATATAAAGCAAACCAGAAAAATTTGCCTGCACAATACTATGCAATGCACTCACATAATTGGAAGAAATATAAAGCATTTGTTCCTCAAAAATACCATTAACAAGCTGATTGTTAATTAAATACAAGATGGATTCTATCTCTAAAGGCTCTATATTGAAAATTGCTGCAACTGTATGTAGAAATTCTAATTCGGTATTGCTGATATAGCCATCAGCATTGGTAAGCTCAAGCATACGCACCATTACCACCATTTTTTGTTGTTGGGTGAGTTCTTGATTGATACGTGTACATATCACGAGCATTCGCGAAGAAGCCCTAATATTGGTGAGTTTTTGACCATCTTTAGCCACATCAACCGTACGTAGGTTAGCATACTCCTCGAAAATAAGCAAATATTTTTCTGATAGTTCGGTATTGAGATGTTCCTTTAAGAAGTTTTCTACCAAAATTTTATACTGTGGGTTTGTGCCCTCCAAAGAAGCCGTCAAACCAAATAATTGCATCAGAGCCTTGAGAATTTCTTCTGTCATAAGATTTTTACAATCAAGCAAGCAAATAATTGCCCTTAAAGATAACACGAAAGGTGAATGAAAAGCTAAAATATTTTCGGAAAATGCTAAAAAGTATTGAAAATTCGCTATTTTTGCAGAAAATACCTCAAAAAATGGCTGACCTTGCTTTTGTTAAATTATTTTCTGGCACTGCCTCGCGTTATGTAGCGGAAAAAATAGCCCAAGAATACGGAAAACCCTTGGGCGAAGTGGCTATCAATAGATTTAGTGATGGCGAAATCTCCCCAAGTTTTACAGAATCGGTACGTGGTTGTAATGTTTTTCTCATACAATCTACTTTTCCGCCTGCTGATAACTTGATGGAGCTTTTGTTGCTCATTGATGCTGCCCGCAGAGCCTCTGCCGAATATGTAACCTTAGTTATGCCCTACTTTGGTTATGCCCGCCAAGATAGAAAAGATAGACCTCGTGTAGCTATTGCCGCTAAATTGGTAGCGAATCTACTTTCTGCCGCAGGTGCTGATAGATTGATTACTTGCGATTTACACGCAGGACAAATTCAAGGTTTTTTTGACTTCCCTGTGGATCATCTTGACGGGCAAGCAGTATTTGCTCCTTATATCAAGTCGCTTCATCTTCCCAAATTAGTTTTCGCAGCCCCCGATGTAGGAGGTGTAGGGAGAGCCAGAGCTTTTGCCACTACCTTCGCCGCTGATATGGTAGTTTGTGATAAACACCGCAAAAGAGCCAACGAAATCGCCTCTATGCAAATAATTGGTGATGTGGAAGGCGCTGATGTGGTCATTGTTGATGATATTATTGATACGGGAGGAACAATTACCAAAGCCGCTCAAATTATCAAAGATAAAGGAGCAAGAACAGTTAGAGCTATTTGTACGCACCCCGTACTTTCAGGAAAAGCCTACGAAAATATAGAAAACTCAGTTTTAGAAGAACTTATCGTTTCAGATACCATTCCTCTAAAAAAAGAGTGTAATAAAATAACTGTGCTAAGTGTTGCAAATTTATTTGCTAAAGCTATCAGAAGTGTTCACGAATACGAATCCATCAGTTCGCTTTTTGTAAATAGCACTTTGTAGTTGATTACCTTCAATGATAGAAAAGACACAATATCAGGCTCTCTACACAGCTTTTGATGTTTTTCCTTCTGCCAAAGGAGCTGCCACCCATATTTATCATTTTTCTAAAAGCATACTCAAAGCATATCCTCAGGGTATGCTTTACGTTTTGGGTGATGACAAACTACCCGTCTATGATACCTGGGAAGAAAATATCCATATTTGGCGATTTAAAAGTACTGAAAATAATTTTTTAGAAAAAACAGAAGCCTACAGCCAACAACTGATGCTTTGGCTTAAAGAGCAAAAAAAACTAAAAGTATGCCATTTTAGAGATATTTGGGGTGGTATCCCCATTCTGCTCCATCCACATAAAAACTATCAAAGCATTTTTGAAGTGAATGCTTTACCCTCCATAGAGCTACCCTATCGCTACGAAATAAGCCAGACATTATTAACAAAAATCAGAGAATTAGAACAATTTTGTTTAGAAAAAGCTGATTTACTGATAGTTCCTTCGGAAGTAATACGCCAACACCTTCTTGTGCAAAGAAATATTAGTTCAGAAAAAATAAAACTTATACAAAACGGAGCCGAGTTACCCAAAAATCAAAATCGCCCTTTGGAAGCCCCGCAGCAATATGCTATTTACTTTGGGGCTTTGCAAGAGTGGCAAGGAGTAGACACCCTTTTTAGGGCTTTTCGCCTACTTCAAGATACCGACCTACATTTAGTAATTTGCTCCTCTCACAAATATCGCTTTACAAAGCCCTACCATAAGTTTGCTGAAAAATTAGGTATTAGCGAAAAAATCATCTGGAAATACCAACTCAGTAAAGAAGAACTATATGCTTGGGTAGAGCACGCTCTGTTTTCTTTTGCCCCATTGAAAGAATGTAGCAGGAATTTGGAGCAAGGCTGCTCCCCTCTCAAAATATTAGAATCTATGGCAGTGGCTACCCCTGTCATAGCTTCAGATATGCCCGTAACCCGTGAGATTATCAACAACGAATATGTAGGAAAACTTATCAGAGCTGATAGACCCGCCGAGTGGGCAAGAGCCGTTCGTATTTGGCTTAGCTATCCCGATAATGTAAAAAAAATAGGCAAAAATGCCCAAGAGCACATTAAAAAACATTTTTCTTGGGAAAGTAAAACTTCAGAATTATTAAAAGAAATACACTATTTAGTATATCAGGCGGAGAAAAATTAGTAGTAATTTTCCTTCAAAATCAAAAGTTTTTTCTCTTTGCAAAACTTTGATAAAAAAATAAAAATCGCTACTTTAGCAAAAAATTTAACACAATACTTATGGACGATTTTTTTGATGATGATGACTTCAATGAAGCTCCCAAAGATTTAGAAACATTACTTGCCAACTACTACAAAGAACCCAATAATTATGAGGTAGTTTGCGATTTGGCATATCATTATTTGGATAATAATGACTTCCATAAGGCTATAGAGTATTTTCTGAAAGCCAAAGCCATAGAGCCTGAAAATACAGAACCTATAGAGCAATTAGCTTTTGCGTATCGCGAGCTTCGTGATTTTCAGAAGTCTATGGAATACTACGAAATTGCCAATGAAATGACACCAAACGAGAATTGGATTCTTAAAAATATTGGCTGGTGTCTCTCCTCTATGGGGCGTTATGAAGAAGCCTTAGAATACCATATTCGTATCAATAGAACAGAACCCGAAGATGCTTGGAATTTAAGAAATATGGGTTGGTGCTACCTGAAATTAGGTGATTACCAGAATGCTCTCAATTACCATCTTAAATCAGATGATTTTGAGCCAAACAACTCTTGGAATTTGGGTAAAATCGGTTATTGCTATGGGCAGCTACGCGATTTTGAAAAAGCTCTTTCTTACCACTTACGTGTAGCAGAATTAGACCCCACTGACTCTTGGAATTTGAGTAATACAGGTTGGGCATATTCCTCTATGAATAACTATGAAGAAGGCTTGAAATACCACCAAAAAGCCGCCCAATTAGACCCCGATGACTCTTGGAATATGAGCCAAATTGGTTGGTGTCTCTCCTCTATGGGTAGATACGCAGAAGCCGTAGAATACCACCAAAAAGCCTATCAGCTCAATAATTATGACTCTTGGAATACTGGTAATTTGGGTTGGTGTTACGGAAAAATCAATCAGTATGATAAAGCCTTGGAATGGCACTTAAAAACACAAGAGCTCAACCCTAAAGATGATTGGAACATTGGCAATATCGGTTGGGCTTATCAAAAGTTAGGAGATTTCTTTATGGCTTTGGAGTATCACCTCAAAGCCTACCAACTTAACCCTTCAGACTCTTGGAATACCCGACAAGTGGGCTGGACTTACTTTGCTTTGCAAAATTTGGAAAAAGCTCGCTTTTATCTAGAAAATGCTGAAGACTTAGGAAGAAATGGGATAGTTTTGTTGATGCTCGGACATACCTATTTGGCTTTGGGAGAAAAAGAAAAAGCTACAAAATATTATGAAGAGAGTATGATGTTTGCCCCTGATGAGCAAACTTTTCTACGAGATTATGACAGCGATTGGGATTTGGTACGCCAATACAGTATCATAGAAAGCGAGTATACTGCTATGCGAAATTACATTATTAATTACCGTCAGAATAATACCAATGTTATCAGTGCTGTAAAAGCAGGGAATTTAGAAAGTTTGTTGGAAGTAATCAAAAATAATCCAAGAAATTTCACAGCTCTCTACGAATTAGGAAATTACTATAAAAGTAAAGAAAAGAATTTTGATAAAGCTTTAGAATATTACCAAAGAGCCGAGCAAGAAGACACAAACCATAATAATCTGCTTGAGGAAATTGCCTTCTGCTATAGAGAAAAAAGAGATTATCTCAAAGCCGCTGAATATTACCAAAAATCTGATGCCCTCAAACCAAATAATATTTGGATTCTCAAAAATATTGGTTGGTGTCTCTCTTCAGAAGATAAATACGAAGAAGCCCTCAAATATCATATCAAAGTGTATGATTTAGCTCCTGCTGACGCTTGGAATCTAAGCAATACAGGCTGGTGTTACCTCAAACTCAAAGACTACCAAAGAGCCTTAGACTTTTTATTATTGGCAGAAAAACAGAACGCTACAGACGGTTGGGCTTTGGGCAAGGCTGGTTGGTGTTATTACAAATTAGGCAATTACGAGCAATCTTTGAAGTATCACCTCAAGGCTCAAGCAAACCATACTTCCGAACCCTCTTGGAACTCTGGCAGAATAGCCCAAACTTATCTGGCTCTCAAAGATTTAGCAAACGCACAAACCTATATTGCAGACTCACTTGCCATAGATGATGATGCCTATTTTAGAGTGGTGGCAGGGCATATCTGGCTATGCTCGCAGAAAATAGAAGAGGCTTTCAAACACTACAAAAATGCTGTAAAAAGATATAGCTCTTGGGAAAACTTCTCTAATGATTTTGAAATTGATAGAAATGCGATTTTGTCTTATGGCATCGGCTCAGATACAATCGCTAATATCAAATCCCAAATAGAAGAATTCTATAATAGCAAGGATTCCTACGACTATAAAGATGCTCGCTTTGATGACAGAGATAGATAAGACACCCCCGATTAACTTACATCTACAAGATTTTGCGTAAGAAACCGATGTTGTAAGAGACGTTAAAAGTGAACTATATTAAAAAAATTAGCAATATTTAGGGTATGCATATAAATATATTTGGTGAAATAGAGACTTGTGGGCTTACAATTGAACAGGCAGCAAAAACCGCCAATGTCTCAACAGCAACTATCAGGAATTGGATTAAGACAGGTTACTTATTACAATTAAGCAAAGGTATTATTTCTCAAGAGTCTTTAGAAAAATTTATGCTTGAAGTAGCTGGTAAAGAAAAATTAAATGCTCGAGCAAATAAATTACTAAAAGATGGACATGACCATGAGGAAGTTTCTATTAAAGTAGAATCACTGTTAGAAGAATTCAAGGGTGAACAAATAGGCATAGAATATGAAGGTTCGCTTTCAGACTCATATAGAAACAAAGAGGGCATTTACTACACACCTTCTTGGGTTGTGAAAGATATGTTCAAGAATATAAACATCAAGCCTGATTTTAAATTTTTAGACCCTTGCTGTGGTTCTGGTAATTTTATTATTGAGGCAATTAGGCAAGGTGTTGCACCTGACAATATTTATGGATTTGATACAGATGACAATGCTGTTAAAATTGTCAAACAAAGAATAAAAGACGAGTTCG
>JANRLU010000107.1:0-5559 GCA_033762275.1 Thermonemataceae bacterium
TAATCAAAAGAAGTTGCTCCAAAAAGTAATAAATACTTGGTTTCTGATGTATTTTTAAGATACAAGTGCCTTACAAAATCTCTGATAGCACTTACATCTTGCTTACCAGAAGAAAATTCATTGTAAATCTGAAAAATATCTACCACCAAAACTGATAAACCATCATTACTTCGCCTGAAATCTGCCAAACGCTCAGCCTCACTACGAAAATCTGGGTGAGTAATAATAATCAAATTAGCTGTATTTAAGGCTCTTAGATTTTGGTTTCCCACTGAACCCAATAACTCAGGACTCGGAAAATCGTTACCTTGCCAAACGACAAACTCTCTAAGTATCTCTGTGTTAGCTCCAAAAGTAGCCTGCGAGGAAGACAAGCTAAATTCTTGATTTTCAGCTACTAAAGGGTTGGTAATATCCCATATTTTTGTATCCGAATTGGTATTTTCTACAATAAAATTGCTAATTGAAGTTTCTAAACTTTTCAAAGACCTAAATCTTGTTTGGTTATTATATAGCCTCAAATATCTTTGGCATTGTATTCTAAAATAGTTCAGATAAGCTCTCACGCCTAGACCTTGTTGGCTATATGTATAATTCACATTGAGTTGTGGAAGATTTGGAATTTGGTTGCTATTCAGTGTATAAACTTCAGTACTCGCAATTCCTTTACTAGAATAAGTAGCATCTACAATAGGTGGCAAAGTTTGCGTTGCAAAGGCATAGCCATTGAGGCTTACTTGAAAACTTGTGTTACTAAAAGCCTGACTAAGCACAGAAGACGTAAAAAGCAAAGGTGTATTAGGTACAATCCCTTCTACTTCTTGGTTTATATCCACCTGATTCGAGCCATTGAAAAACTCCCCATACCATTCTCTCCCCGAGCCACCTTTGCCTTCCTGCGACAAAACATTTTTTGAATCTTCTTCGTGGCTCAAATAATCATCAAATATAGTAACGTTTTGGCTTGCCCCACCAACGCTACTTCGGTTTTGAATGCGTAAGGCGTTGCTATTTTTAATCGTCAAAAAGTAATAGTTTTTATCGCTATATACATTTTTTTCAAAAACAAATCTATTATTAGGCTCATCAAAAGACCATTTATCTGCATTCTGGGCGTAAAATAAAATATAATCTGTATCATCAAAACGTCCATCTTGCTCACCAACTACCCAAATAGCATTTTCTTGAAGGTCTTGGTAACGAGCAATATTATTAGCTTGTGGCAACATTCCACCGCCATTACCATAAATAGCTATTTTTTGCGGATTTATTTGAGCAAGATCAATGCCCAAATCTCTCAAATTTTGAGCTGTAATCTTATGAATACCAGCCTGTGTGATACCCAACTTGTACCAATTTCCCTCACTCAATACAGAGTTCTGAGCAAAAAGTAGGCAAGGCAGAAGCGAGAAAATTCCAAAAATAAATCTCATAGTTTGTATTGTCTTCATAAATGCTTTTTATTGGTATTTGGTAACCCTAATTTTCCTCCAAAATAGCCAAAAGTTCTTGAAATGCTTCTTTTTTGGTGTTCTGTTCTAATTTTTCGTAAGCTAAAATTAAATTTCTGCAAATTCTTTTCAAAATTTCGGAGTGGCTACAAGGTGAGTAAAAGGCAGGATGTTGCTCCAGCCCAAGTTGTTGAATATAGTTATCAATATCAGCTCTTGAAAAAATCAAACCCTTGTTAAAAACATTGATATAAAAGGTTTTCTGCGGAGAAGCATAGATAAGCACAAAAATATTGGGTAGATTAACCCCAAAAATAGGTAGCTGGAGTTTCTGAGCCATCAATAAATAAATCACAGATAGCGTAATGGGATTTCCTTTCTTATTTTCCAGCACTTCATCAATGAAGTTGTTGTGAGGACTATGAAAATTTTGTGTATTTGGTTCCAAACCAAACTCCTCAAAAAGTAAGAAATTTAGTATCTTGATTTGGTCGTAAGGGTTAAGCCCCTCTCTGAAATGCAGCCAGATACTGTAATACAACTGCTCTATTTTTTCTGATAAATCTTCGTAGCTTAGTTTGGGGTTATGTAAATTGGCAAGTATCCACATACCTTTGAGCAGGTTTTCTGTATCTGACTCCACCCATTCTTTCAGGCGTTCTCTGGTAACTTGTAGTTGTAAAGTGTGTATTAAATTATCTATTTTGTTTTGCACTGAGGTATTGGTATTATGCTCAAATTCATCTGTCAAAAAAGGCAGAATGTACTCTCCTAAGGAGAGAATTTTATCTTCTACATGGTGCAACACTTCTGTATCATCATCATCTAACAAAGCTATCAGAGCTTTTATTTCATTTTCAGCTATCATAATACAAACAAAAAGGCAATTATTTTGCTAAGTTAGTGAAATAATTTTATTTTTGTGAGAAAAAATAAAAAAATGCCCGCGTAGTTCAACGGATAGAATGTCAGATTCCGGTTCTGAAGATGGGAGTTCGATTCTCTTCGCGGGTACATTTTTCGCAAAAACACTAAGCTAATTCTCTTTTCGGGAAATACTTCTCTAATATTTCGTAGCGATAATCAAAAATTTGCTCCAAACGCTTCCTTACAAATAAGCTATTCGCCAAATCACCTATCCAGCCAAAAGGAACTTTATAGCTCACCAAATCGGTCATTTCTACACCTTCGGCTACCTCTCTGAAGTGATGTTGATGATGCCACAGACTGTAAGGACCAAAGCGTTGCTCATCTACAAAATAAAGGGGCTCTTTTACGTGTGTTATTTCGGTTACCCAAGACATCGGAATATTGAGCAATGGACGAACTTTGTACGCAATTATCATTCCTTCGTACATTTTTTGCCCTTCTTTGATGAGTTTTACCTCAAAACCCATATCCGAAGGAGTAATTTTGTTGAGATTAAAGGGAGAAGAAAAAAAATCCCAAGCCTCTGCCAAAGAAATAGGCAAAATTTGTTTGCGTTCTAACTGATACAATGCCATAATTTTATTTTTTAGAAAAATACCATTTGCCAAAGCAAATTGTTCGTATTATTTCTTCAAAATATCTAATCCCTTTCCTTTTAGCTTACTCGTATCCTTTTTTTCAAGCTCCACTTTTTTATCAAAACTTAGTTTTAAACTCGTTTTGGAGCTTTCTTTTTTCTCTTTTGCCTCCACAAATAAATCTACATAAGATTTTCTACTTTCTTTTTCTAATTTTGTCGCTTCTTCCTCTTTTTTTATGTCTAAATTTTTCAATACTTCAAATATTTCTTCACAAGAAGGGCGTTTTTCGGCTTCATAACTCAGCATTAGATTTACCATTTTCTTGAGTTTTTGGGGTAGGCGAGTATCAACCAACTTTAGTTCTTTACCCTCATTTACAGCCAAACAAGCGTAAGCGTATTTTTTAGGCATTTCGGGGAGCTCTCCTTGCAAATAGATGCAATACAACAAACCCAAAGCAAAAATATCTGATTTGGTGTTGAGTTGGGCAGTTTCCTCAGAGCCTTGCACACAACGAGCAAGCTCCGGCGAATAAAAAACCATATCTCCCACCACCTCTTCGCTCAACTGTGGGGCTTTCCCCGAAAAATAACTGTTATCAAAATCTATGAGTTTGGTGGTGTAGAAATTTGTCCGAGTTTGTTTGATAAGTACATTATCAGGTTTTAAATCGCCATGTACTACACCCGCCTTGTGCAAAATATTAAGACTATGAGCGATAGTTTTGAGAATCAAGATTTTATTAGCTAAAGGCAAAGCATAGACTTCCTCCGTAGAAAGAGACGCTACATCTATTTTCTCTGTTACCTTGTAATACGTGCTTCCCTCTCTGAAAAAATCTAAGGTATAGATTAAATTTCCGCCCAAACCACATTTTTCATTGATTTGCTTCATCAAAGATTTGTGATGATTTTCAAATTTCTCACATTCTTTTCTTTTGCGTTCTTTACTGGCAGGGCTCCCTGGTGCGTTTTCTGTAGGGTACTTAGGAGCTAAAAATTCTTTGATAAAGTATATTTTTTCACCTTTTTGAGCAAAAGTCCACTTACTCAAGCCTCCGCCTGCCGTTGTAAAATCCTCTAAAATTTTATATCCATTGATAACCTGACCTTTCAGCATAGCCGTAAACCTATTTTAAACAAACTATTAGGGCTTTATTTTTTCCGCTGGATTTCCAAAAACAGTTTCTCCTCTTTCTACACTTTTTACCACTACCGAACCTGCTCCTATCCTCGCATTTTTCCCTATCGTAACTCCTGAAACAAGTACAGCACCCGCACCAATGAAAGCACCTTCCTCTATTTTTACGTTATCTCCTATAATTGCCCCTGTACCAATTTGCACAAAATCAGCAATGGTGGTTTCATAGTCAATGATGGCAGCAGCCCTCAAAATAGTGTGATTGCCAAGTTTTACGCCTGCACTAAGTACTACTTTGGCATCAATCAAATTCCCGTGCCCCATCTCCAAATTAGACGATAAAAAAGCTTGCTGGTGTATCGCATTGGTAGGCATTGTTTTTCGCTCTTCTATCAATATTTCTACTAATCTTTTACGTAATTTATTATCATCTGTTGCAATAAAAGCCTCACATTTTTTGCCAATAAGTTTCAAAAAACCCGTATCATCTGTATTCCCCAATACCGAAACCGTATTAATTTCTTTCCCATGTAGGCTTTTATCATCTTCCAGAAAACCATACACATCAATTTTGTTGCTTGTAAAAATTTCTAAAGCTACTAAACCTAAGTTTTTCGCTCCAAATATCATAACAGGTAAATCCATTGTAATTATTGTTTAATTTTAAATATAAAAACTTCTTCGTTTTCTTGTATTTTTTGATAATTTTTGATAAGTTCTTTCCTAATTAGTTGGTTTCTATCCAAAATCAAATAGGTATATGGCTTGTTTTGATAGCTAAAATCTACTTCCCAGTTTTTTTTATGCTCTATGGCATAAAAAGCGAGCAAGTTTTGATAAATCAAATCGTTAGAAAAAATCTTTTCTTCCTTTTTAAAAGGAATTTTCGGATAATTTCGTTCAAAATTTCTGTACGATTTCCAAGTTTTATCATAAGCGTACCACTGATACACCTGCACCCCAATTTGAGCAGAAAAAACTGCAAGAGCTAAAAAATAAGCTATTTTTTTGGGGAAAACCCGCAAACTCTCCAAAATCAATATGATCCAAAAAAAACTAAAACCTAACCAAAGTCTCACAGGTAAAAGTTTTTGCTGTAAAAGCATTACTAAAATTCCTGAAAAAAATACAAAACTCCACGCTATCAGCACTTTAGGCTGTAAATGTCTCTTCTGTGAAATAAAAAAAATGAAGAAAAATCCCAACAAAATCATAAAAATATAAAAACTCCCTTCCACTCCTAACCAGAAATCTGCAAAATCTAAAAAATAAGAAGGAAAATTAGTAAAGAACTGCCTTTTAGCTTCTTCTTGCCAAGACAGCGAAAATATGTTATCCCAACCATTTATCAGTAATATGGGAAAGAAAAACAGACCCAAAAGTAAAGCTATTACTAAAGAAGCGTAAAAAAGTTCCCTAATTTTTTTACGCCAAACTAAAAACACCCATACACCTAC
>JANRLU010000108.1:0-7750 GCA_033762275.1 Thermonemataceae bacterium
TATATCCTTGGTACGTGGTGTTTTTTGCCTTCATCTCAAGAAAAAAAAGCTACACGTGGAAACAAAGAAACTACAATGAAAATGACAGATTTGGAGTTTGATATACTTGACCTTATATATTTTGTGGAGAGTTTTGAGAAAATACAAAATGAGCTTACCTTAGAGGAAGATACACTAAAAGCTGCTCTCAAAGCTATGATAGAAAAAGGCTGGGTGAAATGTTTTGAAAATCACTTTTCAGATGTAACGTTCAATAGCTCAAACTTTGAGCATCAATACAAAAATTATCATTATTTAGCTACCAAAGAAGGGCTTATTGCCCATAATACTCTTTAAAAATATGACAAAAACAAGCACTAAGGCAATTACCGAAGAAAAACATCATAATCCAGCTTACTACGTCAGAAAGCGTTTCTTTAAGAATATTTCTGCTGTAATAGGCTTAATAATGGTTTGTTTTGCTATTCTTATTGCCTTTCTGGGCTATTTAATTATGCCTGATAACACACCTAACGCCGATGATGGAAACCCCTACATCAAGACTAAACCGCCTGGTTTCCAAGTTACAATTCTCAAAAGACATAAAAACATTCCCTTAGCCCCTCAAAGTTGGTTCAGCCGCTTTATCAATGGTACAGTAAGCGAGTACAGCATCTTACCTGTAGAACAATACGAAATCAATGAAGATGATTTGAGCGTTTCCTATTCATTGTTTGGCAACCAAAAAGAGCAAATGAGTTTAGTCGCTGCCACACAATATTTGTATGTAGGTGATTTGAAGCAGTTGAAAGGTGTAGAAAAATTCGGTAATAAAAAAGTTTTGATAGAAGGAAAAGAAGTTTCATTTATCAATTATGAAGGGAAAGTAGAAAAGACTACCAAAACTCGTATCATAGAAGAGTTTAAAAAGAAAAATATAGAAAAAAGAACGTATATTTTAGGAACAGACAGGCAAGGACGTGATATGCTAAGCAGGCTTATCTTTGGCACGAGGATTTCTTTGGGTGTAGGACTTGTCGCTATTCTTATTTCTGTGTTGGTTGGGGTCAATCTGGGTGCTTTGGCGGGTTTTTTCGGTGGTAAAATAGACCATATTATTACTTGGTTTATGACCGTAGTTTGGTCTATTCCGCAAATTATGCTTGTTATTGCTATTAGTTTGGCATTAGGGCGTGGTATTTGGGTTGCTTTTGTTGCTGTAGGGCTTACTACTTGGGTAGATATCGCCCGATTAGTAAGGGGTGAAATTATGGCTATCAAAGAGAAACAATTTATTGAAGCCTCCCGAGCTTTAGGGCTGAAAAACTTTGCTATCGTTACTAAACATATTTTACCTAACCTTTTCGGTCCGCTTATTGTAATTATTAGCTCAAGTTTTGCGTCTGCAATTCTTAATGAGGCTGGTTTAAGTTTCTTGGGTTTGGGGGCACAACCGCCTATGCCTTCTTGGGGAATGATGGTCTCTGAAGGAACAGACTATATCGGCTCGGAAGGTGGGTTTCACATGATTTTTTACCCGAGTTTAGCAATTAGTATAATGGTTTTGGCGTTCAACCTTTTAGGAAACGGTCTTAGAGATGCTTTTGACCCCAAAACAATGGTAAAATAAAATGACACCTGAAGAAACATTTTTTCTGAAACAGAAAGAAATGGCTCTCAATGCTCTCTTAGAGATTACACAGGCCATCAATACGCATATTACCGAAGAAAACCTATATAAAATCTATAACTTCACCCTAAGAGGCAATCTACATATTCAAAAAATGGCTCTTTGGGTCAATGATTTTGGTAAATGGAGCTATAAAGCTGGTTTTGGTAGTAAAATAAAAGTGGAAAACGATTGTTTTGAGAACATCTATCAGCAGCATACATCACAAGTAAGCCTTGTGCAAGGCAGCGTTTTTAAAGATTTTTTCTCTGATTTTGAAATAGTTATACCTATATTCAAACAAGAACAAGCTTTTGCTTTTATTTTTGTTACGGGTAATCAGATTGATGCAAACTTTATTCAAACCCTCACAAGTATTCTTATTGTAGCCATTGAAAATAGAAAATTAGCTCAAAAGCAATTAGAGCAAGAGGTTTTTAGAAAAGAATTGGATATTGCCACACAAGTTCAGCAAAGGCTTATCCCTAAAAACCTACCTCAAACGCCTACATTGGAGGTAGCCGCTCTCTATATGCCACACTCGCTTGTAGGCGGCGACTACTACGATTTCGTAGAATTAGAAAATGGTAATTTCTTGTTTTGTATCGCTGATGTTTCGGGCAAAGGAATTGCAGCAGCAATGATGATGGCTAACTTTCAGGCATCTCTACGAACTCTCCTCCGACAAACCCAAAATCTGCGTGTTATTGTAAACGAATTAAATTATTTGGTACTACAAAACGCCCAAGGAGAAAATTTTATTACGCTTTTTATTGCTCATTATGAAGTTGCTACGAAAAAATTATCTTATATCAATGCAGGGCATAATCCTCCTTTTTTACTTCAAAATAAACAACTAAGTAAATTGGAGTCGGGTACTACCGTTCTGGGTATTTTTGAGCCACTCCCCTTTATCACCGAAAATTCTTTGCTTATCGAGCATCATTCTTTTATTTTCGCTTATACTGATGGACTCAATGAAACGCTTAATCCTCAAGAAGAACAATTTGGCGAAGAGAGAATCGCAAATTTATTGCAGAAAAATAATTTTACTACCCTCGAAAATTGGCATCAAGCCATTTTACAAGAGCTTCTACATTTCAAAAAAAATTTACATTTCCCTGATGATATCACCTTACTTTCTTGCAAAATTACGCCCTAAAAATGCCTCATTTCTTTAAAACGCCCCATTTTATCAGCAAAATTTTTCCATCTATTTATTGGAAAATCCCCACGCAAGAGCCTACTATTTTTCTTACTTTTGATGATGGTCCTATTCCTCAACTCACGCCTTGGGTTCTTGATATACTTGCTCAATACAAGGCTAAGGCTACTTTCTTTTGTGTGGGAGAAAATATAGAAAAATACCCCGAAGTTTTTATGAGAATTATCTCCGAAAAACACCAAGTAGGTAATCATACCTATCATCACCTAAATTCTTGGAAAACAGCAAGTAAAAACTATATTTCTGACGTATTAGCTTGTCAGCATATCATAGAAAAATACCATTTATATAGCTATCTTTTTCGCCCGCCTTATGGCAAACTAACTTGGCAAGTCAAAAAAATACTTGAAAATACACACAAACAGAAGATTGTCTTGTGGGATATGCTTTCTTATGATTTTGATGCTTCGGTATCGCCTGAAAATTCTTTGCGACAACTCCGAAAACACAGCCAAAAAGGAAGTATTATTGTTTTTCATGATAACCTCAAAGCACAAAAAAACTTGGCGTATATCTTGCCAAGTTTTCTTGAGTATTTCTCCACAAAAGGATTTCGGTTTGAGGTATTACCTACCCAACATTTTGCCTAAACCTTTCCCCATATTTTGCATCTGATTTACTTTTTTAATCATTTTTTTCATCTCATCAAATTGTTTGATGAGTGCGTTCACTTCTTGGATGCTTGTACCGCTTCCTTCAGCGATGCGTTTCCTGCGGCTGCCACTACCGCTACCACTATTAAGTAGAAGTGGGTTTTGTCGCTCTTTTTTGGTCATAGAGAAGATAATGGCTTCTGTAGACTTAAACGCATTCTCATCTATATCTACGTCTTTCAAGGCTTTCCCCATTCCTGGAATCATAGCTGCCAATTCTTTGAAGTTTCCCATTTTCTTGATTTGTTGCAACTGCGAAAGGAAGTCATCAAAATTAAATTGGTTTTGGCGGAGTTGCTTGTTGAGCCTTTCAGATTCTTTTTCATCAAAAACTTGCTGAGCTTTTTCTACCAAACTCACCACATCTCCCATACCCAAAATACGCCCTGCCATACGGTCTGGATAAAATACATCAAGGGCGTCCATTTTCTCACCTGTTCCCACAAATTTAATGGGTTTTTCTACTACAGCCCTAATAGATAGAGCTGCTCCTCCTCGCGTATCACCATCAAGTTTGGTAAGCACTACACCTGTAAAATTCAGTCTGTCGTTAAAAGTTTTAGCTGTATTTACCGCATCTTGTCCTGTCATAGCATCTACTACGAATAAGATTTCAGTGGGATTGAGAGCATTTTTTACTTGCTCAATCTCTTTCATCATTTCTTCGTCTATTGCCAAACGCCCCGCAGTATCCACAATAATGATTTGCTTATGTTGTTCTTTGGCGAATTTTATAGCATTTTGAGCAATTTGTACGGCATTTTTATTTTCGGGTTCAGCGTATACTTCTACACCAATTTGCTCGCCCAAGGTTTTTAGCTGGTCAATAGCGGCTGGTCTGTAAATATCACAGGCTGCCAATAATACATTTCTATTTTGCTTTTTGAGATAGCTTGCTAACTTACCCGAAAAAGTTGTTTTACCCGAACCCTGCAAACCCGCCATCAAAATAACGGTTGGGTTGCCTGAAAGTTGTAAATCTGCTTTTTGTCCGCCCATTAAGCGAGCCAATTCATCATTTACAATTTTCACCATCATTTGTCCTGGCTCTACAGCAAGCAATATTTTCTGCCCCAAAGCTTGCTCTTTGATGCGGTCAGTAATATCTTTAGCTATTTTGTAATTTACGTCTGCCTCAACCAAGGCTTTCCTTATATCTTTGATGGCTTCCGCCACGTTGATTTCAGTAATTCTGTTCTTGCCTTTAATTACTTTTAGGGCACTATCTATTCTTTCACTTAAACTTTCAAACATAGGAGTTTAATTTTTTAATTTGCAAAAATAGCTTTTTATGAGGTTTCTACCAAAAAACTTTATTTTTTTTAATCGAATCTATGCTTTTTTTGGTGTCAGATTATACTTTTCAGCGATTTTGAGCATAAAATTATAGGCTTGTTCGTAAATATTTTCCAATTCGCCTTCCAAAATAGCTTCTCTAATTTCGGCTTTTATCAAACCCACTTCCTTACAAGGTTTGAGCTGAAAAGTTTCCATAATGATTTCGCCAGTAATTACAGGCTGAAAGTTTCGGAGCTTATCTTTTTCTTCTATTTCTTTGAGTTTTTGTTCTACTTTATCAAAATTATGGATATATTTTTTGACCTTCTGATGGTCTTTGGAAGTAATATCAGCCCTACAAAGCATCATCAAGGCTTCCAAGTCTTCTCCTGCCTCAAAAAGCAACCTTCTAATCGCTGAATCTGTGATAAAATCTTTTACAAGAGCTATCGGACGGAGGTGCAAACGTACCAATTTTTGCACTCTTCGCATATTCTCGCCCATTGGCAGTTTGAGCTTTCTGAAGATATGTGGTGTCATTTTCGCCCCTCTCTCTTCGTGTCCGTGAAAAGTCCAGCCTATTTTTTCGTCAAAACGTTTGGTAGCAGGTTTAGCAATATCGTGTAGGATAGCTGACCAACGCAACCACAAATCTTCCGTTTTTTCGCTCAAATTATCCAAAACCTGCAAAGTATGATAAAAATTATCTTTATGTCTTTTATCTCCCACAGCCTCTACACCTTGCAAAGCCACCATTTCGGGAAAGATTAGCTGCAATAAACCAGAATGAAACAAAAGTTTGAAGCCATAGGAAGGAAGTTTTGCCAAAATAATTTTATTGAGCTCATCAGTAATACGCTCTTGTGATACAATGCTTATTCTTTCTTTGTTTTGCTGAATAGCCTCAAAAGTTTCAGCAGTAATGTCAAAATTAAGTTGCGTGGCAAAGCGTATAGCTCTCATCATACGCAGTGGGTCGTCAGAAAAGGTAATGTTTGGGTCTAAGGGTGTCTTAATTATTTTTCTTTTCAAATCCTCTATGCCACCAAAAGGGTCTAAAAGCTCCCCAAGATTATGCTTATTAAGCGAAATTGCCAAAGCGTTTATCGTAAAATCTCTACGTTTTTGGTCATCATCTAAACTTCCATCTTCTACGATAGGCTTTCTTGAGTTTCTTTGATAAGATTCTTTTCTCGCTCCTACAAATTCAAACTCCCAACCTTGATGTTTGAACATTGCTGTACCAAAATTTTTAAAAAAAACAACTTCTGTATTTTCATCTAAGGCTTTGGCTATTTGCTCTGCCAACTCAACACCGCTTCCTACACATACAATATCTATATCTTTGCAAGGGCGTTTGAGCAATAAATCTCTTACAAATCCACCCACTATATAACTTTCTGTATCAAATTCTTGTACTTTCTTAGCTATTTGAGCCAACAAAGGGTTTTCTTCAAATATATACTTAAAGTGATGCATAAATCGTAAAACTAAATGATTTTAGCCTTTTTCTCGGCAAGATACAAAATAAAAAAAGCCTTACCTAAAAGGACAGGCTTTTTATCTATGAAAAAGTGTTAAACAGGTGTTACAAATAAAAAAATCATTTATACTTAATCCACCCAGAAAGAAAAAGGTAACCAAAAAAGTGCAAAAAAATCTTAAAAAAATAAAAAAGGTTTAACATTACTGCTAAACCTTTTTTTACTTACTTGATGCTTACCTCGTAGCAACCCCATTTATAGGTGGTTTTTCCTTCATTGTCAATCTCAAAGGGATTTTCTGGGTCTCCTTCCACAAAAGATATTTTTTTGACCGTTTGCGTCATCCCTTCAAAGTATAAAACAAACTGATTCATTTCACCATAAGCCGCTGATTGCCTTGCAGGTGCCAGAGCCATATTAAAAATTTTATTTACAGTATAAACTTTTTTCGTATTCAAATCATAAGCAGAGAAAGCATCTTTATCTCCAGGAGGCACTGTATAAATAGATGAACCTGAAGGGAAAGTTGTGTTTACTGTATGAAAATATGCAAAAGCTCCTTTATCTGTGTACACAATTTTATCCAAATACAGCAAGCCACTTCCCTTACTATCACACTCTTGTATATATTCCACCTCTTTTACTACTTTCTGCGTCTTTAAAAAAGCTAAATAGTCATAGTTGATATCCTTAGACTTTCCTGCTGCATACTCTATAGTTCTCTGCGACTTCCACTCTTTGGTGTTGGCATCTCTGGTGTAAGAATCTAAAGTTTTTCCCTCTCTCAAGCCGTTTTTCACCTCTATAGAAGTACGAACCACTCCCCCTGTAATGGATTTTTCTTCAGCTATTCCTGTAAAGGCTTTTCCATCTTTACTAAATTGCTCGCTTACCATAAAATCATTTTCGTATTTTCTGGTAGCCATCACGTCGTTTTCAAAATAAGACTTCCACTCTCCATTTCTACGATTTTTAGTGTAAGCACCTTCTTCCTTGAGGGTTTCTTTGCCGTCATATAGGTAATATCTCTTGTAAGCTCCATCATAAAAGCTAGAGAAATTATTGCCTGCTGGAACCTGATAAGCCTCTACCTCTACACGAGCACCCAATTTTTTCAGAGCTCCTTCTTTTGTTTTCAGTTCATCATCATAGTAAAAAAACAACCTTACTTTACGAGGATTAGCCTCTGCATCAGAAAGATAGATTGTTTTATGGTCTATTTTTTTTGTTTCAGGGCTATAGTATTCTGTCTCCTTCAAAACGCCTTTGGCGTATACATCTACGTGCTCCAAATTGCCAAATATATACCCTTCTATTCTTCCATCTTTGAGACCTGCAAAGTAATTACCTTTTTCTACTATTTCTTTCTCTCCGCTCATTCCTATTGTATAAAGTTGCACTTTTCCGTGCACGAGTGTTCCTTTAAAAGAGCCTTTTGTTTCACCTAACACACTTCCATCAA
>JANRLU010000109.1:0-5740 GCA_033762275.1 Thermonemataceae bacterium
GCCTAATGGACTCCAAAGAACTTATCCAAACGGGAGGTTTGTTACTTATTACGCTTATTGTTTATCTGGAAACTGGCTGGTTTTTTGGTTTCTTTTTGCCTGGAGACTATTTACTGTTCCTTTCGGGTATGCTCTGTGATGTTTATTTGGGGGGCAATATTTTTGTAATATTTGGAAGTATTTTTGGGGCAGCCGTACTTGGTAATTTTTCGGGCTATGCTTTCGGAAAAATAGTAGGGCGAAACTTTGAAAACAGAAAAGAAACTTGGTATTTTAAGAAAAAATACATAGAAAATACCCGTAGTTTTTTTGATAAAAATGGAGGAAAAGCTCTCGTGATTGGGCGTTTTTTGCCTATTATTCGTACTTTTGCTCCGCTTTTGGCAGGTATGGCTCGTATGCCTTTGGTTTTTTTTGCTTTATATAATTTGATAGGAGCTTTTCTATGGTCTGGCGTATTGGTACTTGGTGGCTATTATTTGGGCAAGCAATTTCCCCAACTCATTCATTATGTAGAATATGTAATTTTCTTCTTCTTAGCAATTACTACCGTTACCGTTATCAAGAGTTACCTAAATATCAGAAAAGAGCAAAAACAAAAAGATTCGCAACAAACTATCTAAAAAATGAAAGAGTTCTGGAATGAAAGATACTGCCAAGAAGAATATGCCTACGGTGAAGAGCCAAATCAGTATCTAAAAAATAAGTTAGAAACTTTGCCTAAAGGTCGGATACTTTTTGTAGCCGAAGGGGAAGGCAGAAATGCCGTATTTGCTGCTCGTTTGGGCTGGCAAGTAGAGGCTTTTGATATGAGCCAAGAAGGGCAAAAAAAAGCCTTCGCTTTAGCTCAGAAAAATAATGTTAGTATTCATTATCAAGTACTTAGTGCAGAAGATGCCTCATACGAGAATGAAAGTTTTGATGCGATTGTATTCATTTTTGCTCACTTTCCTACGCTTGTAAAAACTGCTTATCACCAAAAAATCAGCCAATATCTCAAAAAAGGCGGCTGGGTGATTTTAGAGGCTTTCAGTAAAAACCATCTGGCTTTCCAAGATAAGAACCCCCAAGTGGGCGGTCCGAAAGATATAGGAATGCTGGCTTCTATAGAAGAAATACAATCATTTTTCCCTGATTATGAAATACTTGAGCTTTCCGAAGAAGAAGTGTACCTCGAAGAAGGCACTTGCCACGTAGGCGAAGGTAGCGTTGTTCGTTTCTTTGGAAGAAAATAAGATGCTTTCTCAAATAAAATGAGGGCTATTCAAAGATTATTTGCGTTTCCCTGAATGATTGGCTATATTTGCCCTCATTTTTAACCCAGATAAGTTTTAGGTAATGAAAAAAATTGTGCTTTTTGTATGTATCTCCTTTGTTTGGATAGCTCTACAGGCTTGTCAAGAAAAAGAAAAAAAGGTAACTGAAAAAAAAGATAGTCTGAAAAATCTACCCAAACAAGATACGCTTCAAATCGTTTTAGATGAGCCTTCTGACACGCTTTCATCTTTCGTAGATAACAGTTCTTTCAGTATTCAGTTTCCTGATAGCCCCGAAAGAACCGAAAATCCTGAAAAAAAATCTGTGGAATATTTACTATCCCTCAATGACGATACCACCAGATACGTACTTTACTACCAAGACTACAAAGAAGGCGAAATAGAAAAATATGGTGTAAAATCTTTCTTAGAAAACCAGAAAAAGCAAATTGTTCAGAGTTATCAGTTCGCAGAAAAAGACATCATTGAAAATAAAGAAATAACGCTTGACAACCATATAGGCTTCTCTTTGAGAGCAGGAGCAAAAGAAAATTTCTTTTTGGTGTACAGAATTTATGCCGTGAAAAATAGAGTGTACCAAATCAGTATTTCCGACCTCAAAAAATACCCCGAAGAAAAGGCTATCCAAAGTTTTTTCGAGTCTTTCAAGATTAAAAATAAACTTACAGGAAGTATTTCCAAATCCTAACAAACAAAAACTGAAAATATCTTGTTTTAGCCTAAAAAATAAAGCACTATGCAAACACAAAGTACATTACCAAAAGTCTTTAATAAAAACATTATCAATGTTTTATCCATAGCTATTCCTGTGGTAGTAGCTATTTTGTTGGGCATTCGCGAAAAACTCTATTTAGGAGAATGGACAAAAATGCTCACACATTTGAACGCCGTTATCAACTCTCTCACAGCTATTCTGCTTATCGCAGGCTTAATTTTTATCAAACAAAAAAATATAAAAGCCCACGAAAAAACAATGCTGGCAGCCTTTAGCTTAGGTAGTTTATTTTTGGTAAGTTACGTACTCTATCATCTTTCCAATAAAGAAACTGTTTTCCCAAAGGATAACGCTCTTCGTCCGCTTTACTTGGGGATTTTGTTTAGCCATATCGGGCTTTCCATTGGGGTTGTTCGCTTTGTTTTATTAGCTCTTTTTTGTGCTTTGAGCAAAGATTTTGAAAAACATAAAAAAATGACTAAAATTGCCTACCCTATTTGGTTATATGTGTCTGTTACAGGAGTGATTGTATATCTGATGATAAGACCTTATTACAATTTTTAACCTCTAAATTTGAAAATTACTATGAACTTTATGAACATACTTGGCAAAGCCAAAGAGCTACAAAGCAAAATGCAAGAAGCACAAGAAGGTTTGGCAAACATTACCGCTACTTCCGAAGCTGGAGCAGGTTTGGTAAAAGCTACCGTGAATGGGAAAAAAAAGCTACTTAGCTTAGAAATAGACCCCGATTTACTCAAAATAGAAGAAAAAGAGATGTTGCAAGACCTTATAGTTGCGGCTACTAATAAAGCCCTTACCGAAGTAGAAGAAAAGGCGGCTGCCCATATCCAAAAACTAACAGGCAACCTTATGCCTGATTTGGGCAATATGGATTTCAGTAAATTTGGCTTGTAAAGTATGCCTACCGTAGATATCTGCTTATCTCCAGAATTACTTCATCTTCACGACCTTAGCAATAGTTCAGTGGTCGTGATTGATATTCTGCGGGCAAGCTCTTGTATGGTTACAGCTCTTGCCAATGACGTGGCGAGCATTCGCCCCGTTCGTAAAGTGGAGGAATGTATTTCCTACAAAGAGAAAGGTTATCTAATAGCCGCTGAAAGAGATGGAAAAAAAGTGGAAGGCTTTGATTTAGGAAATTCCCCCTTCAGCTATATGTCCGCAGAACTGAAAGGCAAAAAAGTAGCTCTTACCACCACCAATGGCACACAAGCTATCAAAATGTCGCAAGCAACAGCAAAAGAAGTACTTGTCGGAGCTTTTCTAAACAAAAAATCTTTAGGTGATTATCTGCTTCGTTCCCCCAATGATGTTTTACTGCTTTGCTCTGGCTGGAAAGGACAAGTAAATATTGAGGACACCCTTTTTGCGGGAGCATTGTTGCATTATTTAAGCCCTCAAAAAAAATATAACGCTGATGCTGCTCTCTTAGCCAAAAATTTGTACGAACAATACCAAAATAATTTAATGGCTATTGTATCACAATCTTCTCACGTTCAGCGACTTAACAATTTAGGCATAGAAAAAGATATTCTATTTTGTTTGGAAGAGAATAGATACGAAGTACTAACCAAAATGCAAGGTGATGAACTTGTAAAAATCTAAGTTTTTATGATGATAAAAAAGACTTTTGCCCTCATTTTGACATTTTTTTTGAGCCAACTCCTTCACGCTCAAGAGGATAGCCTACAAATAGAAATTACCAAAGACTCTTTTCAGAATTATCGCCTACATAATCTTTGGGAAATGGGCGTAAGTGCCAACGCTTACAGCGGTGATTTAAGCAGCTATGATATGTGGAGCTCAGCTTTCCAGATGGGACTGAAATTTGCGAAAAAAAAACGCTGGAATGCTCATTTCGGCTTAGCAATAGGAAATATTCGTGGTGAAAACTATACCTACGAATTTGAGAACGAAAGTCCTAACTTAACGTTTAGAACAAATATTTTTAGCCTACAATTTGATTTACAGTATAATTTTATTCGTAAAAAGCATTGGATAGCCTATATAAGCCAAGGGCTTGGTTTTATGAGATTTATGCCAAAAAATGAATATGGCGAAAAACTGCAAGATATACTTAGCAGCCGAGAAAATAATGAAACTTATAGCAATCTAAGCCTTATTTTTCCAAGCTCCATTGGTCTGATATATCTCTTAAAAAATGGGTACGGAATAGGTATCAATGCAAGTATTTTACGCTCTAACACTGATTATCTGGATAATATTTCTTTGTGGGGAAAAAATAGTGCTAATGATAATATACTCGCTTACAAATTCTTCGTAACTATTCCTTCTTGGAAAATTCGTAAGTTCTTATTGGGTGATAATATCCCTAAAAGCACCACAAGATAGTTTTTTCTATCTGCTCTCTTCAAGCACTTTGAACTCTTAAAAAGTGGCATATAAACATCAAAAAAAGTAGAAAAAAATATTTATATCAAAGATTATCCAGAGGGCTTTTAATTTTTGATTTGGAAATATCAGTAATGTGGGTATAGATTTGAGTTGTTTTGATGGATTCGTGTCCTAACAATTCCTGAATATAACGAATATCCGTCCCATTTTCAAGTAAATGTGTAGCAAAACTATGACGGAGTATATGAGGTGTCACCAACTTTTGAATTCCAACTTTTTTTGCAGTATTCTTAACAATATTTTGAACACTCTTTGCTGAGTACCGTTCATTTCCCTGTCCCTCAAATAAATAATTTTTGGGGCGATATTCTTTGAAATAAGCCCTCAAATCCAAAAGTAAACTCTTGGATAACATAACAGTTCTATCCTTCTTTCCTTTGGAGTTTCTAATATGTATCAACATATTTTCAGAGTCTATACTACTAATTTTTAAGTCTAAAACTTCCGAAAGACGTAGTCCTGCCCCATAAAGTAGTTTTAGAATGCAGAGATGTTTTAGATTATTAGTCATTTCAAACATCTTTTTTACTTCCCGCTGACTGATATATTTGGGTAATGTTGATTTTTTGCGTTTAGGATAGAGGGCAAACAAGTTTAATTGCTTGTTATAGATTAACTCGTAAAACTTGCCAATAGCTCCCAGCATCTGTTTTTGGTAGGAATCGCTTATTTTTTCAACTTTAAGTAAATGGGCAATATAATTCTCTATATTTTTTTCGGAAACATTCTTAAGCTCATACTTTTCAAAAGCTTTGAGAAACTTAGACAAGCAATTCCCATAGGTTTGGATAGTGCTATGTGCATATCGCTGGATAGACAATTTTTTCCTAAATTTTGTAAGAAGTTCTTGTATAACTAATTGAAAATCAGCGAAGCTAAATGCGACATTCGTAATACCATATTTTTTCCAAGCCAAATCTATAATTAAACTACCTGAAAAACAAGAAGATATATATTATTTTTTTGCCTTTTGTAAAATGGATAAACGAAACTTATAATGTTGCGGGGATTACATCCCTTGTTAGCCTCGTGCCCTCGCTTTGCTTCGGACACTTTGCCCAACAAGGAATTTACGAAATTACAAAAAAATCTTTCGCTTCGCTCTGATTTTTTGTAAATTCGCAAATCCCCGCAACATTGGGTGCAAGCGTAACAGACGACATCGACAACATCAAAACGACCGTTAGAAAAGACAACAATTTGACTTGACTGGTGGACTTAAACAAGAAACATCTATGGACAACTTTATCGATACACAAAGCCGACCCTTCTGTATTTTTTATTTCCCCAACGCACAATTTTTTAATTT
>JANRLU010000110.1:0-23882 GCA_033762275.1 Thermonemataceae bacterium
CATTATATAAAAAATACGGGTTCTGAAAGTAATTATCTCTACACTATTTCTATAGAGGTGCCGCACCAAAGTGATTTTCTGACTAATTTTCACCCAGAAATTAATCCTCCCCCTCCTAAACTCTAAGTATAATTTACTGTAAGAGATGCTATTATTATAGCTTTTTCAGATTTACAAAAAACAGTAAATCAATTATTTATTTATTTATTTATTTCATACCTAAAAAATATTAAAAATGAAAAATATTATTTTTGGGGTGCTTTTGCTTTGTTTATATTCTTGTGCAAGCCATAAAGATGCTAAACAGAGCGACACTCAAGATAAATTTATTATTACCTCTCCTATGGTAGTTGATACTACTTTTCTCCAAGAGTATATAGCAGATATACAATCTATTAAAAATGTAGAAATTCGAGTAAAAGTGAAAGGATTTTTAGAAAGAATTTATGTAGATGAAGGACAAAGTGTTCAAGAAGGTCAGATTCTATTTAGTGTTGGTAATTCTGGTTTAAGAGAAGAATTGCTTAAGGCTAATGCTCAACTAAAAAGTGCCCAAGCAGAGGCAAAAATTGCAGAAGTAGAGCTAAAAAATACGCAATTACTTGTAGAAAAAAAAGTTGTTTCTCATTCTGAATTAGAAATGGCAAAAGCAAAATTAGAAGCCATAAAAGCTAAGTTAGAAGAAGCTCAGTCAAACATTATCAATGCTCAACTTAACTTATCTTTTACAACTATTAGAGCACCTTTTAGTGGAAAAATCAATCGAATTCCTCTCAAAGTGGGTAGTTTATTGGAAGAGGGCTCATTACTAACAACTATTTCAGATAATAGTGCTGTATTTGCTTATTTTAATGTTTCAGAAAAAGAGTACCTAAGTTTTATTTCTCAAAATAATATTTCCAGTATTCCTCAAGTAAATCTAATCATGGCAAATGGAAGCCATTTTTTACAGAAAGGTATTGTAGAAACTATGGAAAGTGAAATAGATAAAAGTACTGGTAATCTTGCTTTCAGAGCTAGATTTGCAAACCCTGGAGGAATTTTAAAACACGGTTCTTCAGGAAGGATTACTATTCCTCAAAGACTTCAAAAGGCTCTCTTAATTCCACAACAATCTACTTTTGAGGTACAAGAGAACTTATATGTATATGTTGTTTCAGCAAACAATACTATCCAATTACGAAAAATCACTGTTCAGATGCGTTTAGGAGTTATGTATGTTGTTTCAGCAGGTCTCTCTCCTTCTGATAAGATTTTATATGAAGGTATTCAACTTGTAAAAGAGGGCGAAACCGTCCAAATGCAATTTAAACCTATGATGGATTTGTTAGATATCTCAAAAATTCAGTAAGTTATGACTAAAAAATTTATTCATAGACCAGTTCTATCCATTGTAATCTCTATTATCATTGCTTTATTAGGGATATTATCATTGGTAAAATTACCCATGACACAGTTTCCAAGTATTGCCCCTCCTGAAGTAAATGTAACCATTGAATACACAGGAGCCAATGCTGAAACAGTTACCAAAGCAGCCATTGTACCTTTAGAAAGAGCCATTAATGGCGTGCCAGGCATGAAATACATGAGCAGTGATGCAGGTAACGATGGTGTAGGCGTAGTTCAAATCATTTTTGAAGTAGGCACTGACCCTGATATTGCAGCAGTAAATGTTCAAAACCGTGTAGCAGCCGTTATGGGCGAATTACCCAAAGAGGTAACCATAAATGGTGTCAAAATAGCAAAAGAGGAAAATGCTATGCTGATGTATCTCAATATTTATAGCACTGATACTACCCTGCAAGAAAAGTTCTTATATAACTTTACAGATATTAACATTTTAGCAGAGCTTAAAAGAGTCAAAGGGGTTGGATATGCTGATATATTGGGAGCAAAAGAATATGCCATGAGAATTTGGCTTAAACCTGATAAGATGCTTGCTTATGGAATTTCAACAGAAGATATTAATGCTGCACTCGATGAGCAAAATATTGAAGCTGCCCCTGGAAAAATAGGTGAGAATTCTGACAAAACACTTTACCCTTTGCAATATGTAGTAAAATATACAGGAAAGTATAATACTCAGGAGCAATATGAAAATATCCCTATTAAAGCTAATGAGGATGGGCAGATTTTAAGAATTAGAGATATCGCAGATGTAGAATTTGGAACAACTTATTTTGATGTAGAAGCCAAATTAAATGGCAAACCAACAGCTTCTATTATGCTCAAGCAGTTACCAGGTTCCAATGCCAGCGAAGTAATAGCAAGTGTTAAAGCAAAAATGGTTGAACTAAAAACCAAAACCTTTCTTAAGGGAATGGATTACAACATTAGTTATGATGTTAGCCGCTTTTTAGATGCTTCCGTACATGAAGTCGTTAAAACATTGATAGAAGCTTTTATTTTGGTTTCTCTGGTAGTTTTTATCTTTCTTCAAGATTTTCGTTCTACCCTTATCCCTGCTATTACAGTACCTGTTTCATTGATAGGGACATTTTTTTTCATGCACTTTTTTGGCTTTTCGTTAAATTTAATAACCCTTTTTGCCTTAGTGCTTGCCATAGGTGTAGTGATTGATGATGCTATTGTAGTGGTAGAAGCTGTTCATGCTAAAATGGAACAGGGACTCTCCCCAAAGAAAGCTACTGAAAAAGCTATGAAAGATATTAGTGGTGCTATTATAGCTATTACGCTTGTTATGTCAGCAGTCTTTGTACCTACAGCGTTTATGAGTGGACCCGCTGGTATTTTTTATAAGCAATTTTCTTTAACAATGGCTATATCTATTGTATTATCAGGTGTTGGAGCTCTTACCTTAACACCTGCATTGTGTGCCTTATTTCTGAAAAATAATCATCACCAAGAAAAGAAAAGCCTTTTAAGCAAGTTTTTTAAAGGTTTTAATCGTTGGTATGAAAATCTATCAGAAAACTACAAAAAACTTCTGAATATCATTATTCATCGTAAAGTTGTTACTTTTAGCATTTTATTGTTTTTTGTTATTTCAACTGGTTTACTCAACAAAGTCATTTCTTCAGGTTTTATCCCTAATGAAGATCAAGGCACCTTTTATGTAAGTGTTACCACACCAGCAGGTTCAACATTAGAAAGAACCAAAGAAATCGTAAATAGTATTGAGAAAATAGCCCAAAAATTAGAAGGAGTAGAAAGTGTTGCTACCTTAGCAGGTACCAATATTTTATCTGATGGTACAGGTGCTACTTATGGGACTTTATTGATTAACTTAAAAGATTGGGATAAAAGAAATAAATCTGTTGATGATTTGATTGAAGAACTCTCAGAAAAAACCAAACACATCAAAGGGGCTAGGTTAGAAATGTTTCCCCCACCTGCTGTTCCTGGTTATGGAAATGCCAGTGGCTTTGAATTAAGACTTCTAGATAAAACTGGTTCAGGGGATTTCAAAAAAATGGAAATGACTGTCCAAAAGTTTATGACTGATTTGAAGGCACGACCAGAAATAGCCTCTGTTTTTACTATTTTTGACGCTAGCTATCCTCAATATTTACTTCATATAGATGAAGACAAAGCCGCCCAAAAAGGTGTTACAGTCAATAATGCTCTAGGTTCTTTGCAAACATTACTAGGAAGTGAATATGCTACCAATTTTATTAGGTTTGGGCAAATGTACAAAGTAATGGTACAAGCATTACCCCAATATAGAGCAAAGCCGGAGGATATACTCAAACTCCATGTGAAGAGCAACCAAGATAAAATGGTACCTTTATCTGCTTTTGTTACATTAGAAAAAGTGTATGGTGTGGATCAGCTTACCAGATACAATATGTTCCCTTCTGCTGAACTCAATGGAGAAGCGAAAGAAGGTTATAGTAGTGGGGATGCTATCAAGGCTATTCAAGAAGTAGTTGCTACCAAATTACCCAAAGGCTATGATATAGATTGGGCTGGTATCACTCGTGATGAAGTAGCCACAGGCAACGAAGCTATTTACATTTTTGCAATATGTTTGATATTTGTTTATTTGCTTCTATCTGCACAATATGAGAGTTTTTTATTACCTCTACCTGTTATTTTATCACTACCCACAGGAATATTTGGGGCTTTTTTCTTTTTATGGTTGTTTGGATTAGAGAACAATATCTATGCTCAAGTTTCTATGATTATGCTAATAGGCTTATTAGGCAAAAATGCAATTCTTATTATAGAATATGCCTCTATTAGACATAGAAATGGCTCATCTGTTTTTGATGCCGCTATTGAAGCTGCCTATGTTCGCTTACGCCCCATTTTAATGACATCATTTGCTTTTGTAGCAGGTTTAATACCCTTGATGTTTGCTTCGGGAGCAGGTGCTATTGGAAACCAAACAATTGGTGCTTCAGCAGCAGGTGGTATGTTGTTAGGAACTCTTTTTGGAGTTATTATTATCCCTGGTTTGTACTATATTTTCGCAAAAATAGCCGAAAAATTTGCCCCCAAAGGCAAAAAAGAACCCATTGCTCTTACTGAAGAAATTTAACACAGTTACTCATGAAAAAACATATTTATAGTATAATCATACTGGTGATTATTACCTCATGTAAAGTTCCTCAAATGGTATCAAAGCAAACTTTACAAGAATCACCTCAGAGTTTTTTATTAGAAAAGCCTTCTCAAGACTCTATGCATCTTGGAAAATTATCTTGGAAAGATTTTTTCCAAGATACTGAATTAATAAAGCTTATAGAAATTTCTCTACAGAACAATTATGATGTACAAATGGCTTTGCAAAATATTCAGATGGCTCAGGCACAAGTAAAATATAACAAAGCAAATCTCTTACCCTATATTTCTGTTGGAGCAAATGCTGGTATTCGTAGATTTGGGCTTTATACAATGGATGGTGCTGGTAATGCCACAACTGATATTACTCCTGGACAGATTGTACCTACAAACTTACCCGACTATTTTGTTGGCTTACAAACATCTTGGGAAATAGATATATGGAAGAAACTACGCTCTAAAAAACAGCCTGCTATATTACGTTATTTTAGCAGTATAGAAGGAAAAAATGTTGTTATAACCAATCTCATTACCGAGTTAGCAAGTCTTTATTATCAGTTACTTAGACTTGAAAATGAAAGTCATGTCATTAAGGAAGCTATCAAACTTCAAGAGCTAGCATTAGAAATTATAAAACTTCAAAAAGAAACAGGAAATAGTAATGAGCTAGCTGTAAAACAATTTGAAGCTCAGGTTTATTCTGCAAAAAGTCTGGAAAATGAACTTTTACAAGCTATTGTACAAACAGAGAATCAAATAAACCAGTTATTGGCAAGGTATCCTCAAAAATTATCATTGCAAAAAGAAAGTTTATACAAAGAACTCTCAATTTCTCCACAAACAGGTATTCCTAGTCAAACTCTTCGTAACAGACCTGATGTACGCCAAGCGGAGTTTGAATATTTAGCTTCTATGGCAGATTTAAAAGCTAGCAGAGCAGAGTTTTTTCCCTCTTTAATGATTACAGGTTCTCTTGGTTTTCAAGCTTTTAATCCAAAATTTCTATTTAGTACTCCAGAATCTATTGCTTATTCTTTATTAGGAAGTTTTTTTGCACCTATTTTGAATAGAAATGGTATCAAAGCACAATTTGAATACACAAAAGCTTATCAACAACAATCTTTTTTAAATTATCAGAAAACTTGGCTTACTGCATATGTAGAAGTATCAACCGAATTACAAAATCTTATGAATTTACAAAAAACTTATCAAACAAAAACCCAAGAACTTGTAGCTCACCAAAGAGCTGTAGATATATCTTTGGATTTATTTAGAGCAAGTAGAGCTACCTATTTAGAAGTATTACTAACTCAGCAAAATCTTTTGAATGCTAATCTTGAGTTAATAGCCCTAAAAAAAAGACAATGGGATACTCAAATTAATCTTTATAAGTCGTTGGGTGGTGGATGGAAATAAACTAAAATCTATAGAAGGTTATCACAAAAGCCAAGTGTATTAGTAAAATCTATACACTTAGGCTTTTACTAAAACCCCAGCATATATAATACAAAAGATAAAAGATGTTTCAAACACCTTTTTAGCCTATAATTTTAGAAAGTAATTTTATTGCTTCGGATACGTTCTTGATATCTTCTATAATCATTAGTTGTTTTTGATTAATTTCTTTGAGTCGGACTTTTTTAGGATGCTTCTGTAAAAAGTCTAGCACCTTTCCAAAACGCTCAGAGTTGAAGTAGCTTTGCTTGTCAGCATTTGGAAACTGCCCTTTGAGTGTATTATTTTTTAAGCTAAGTTTTTCAAAACCAATGCTTTCTGCAAGCCAACGCAAGCGAACAGTTTGGATAAGGTCTCCCACTTCTTTAGGAATTTTTCCGAATCGGTCTTGCAGGCGTTGTTCAAATTTTTCTATTTCGCTTTCTTCTTTTATGTTATCTAATTCGTTGTATAAAGAAAGCCGTTCTGTGATGCTTTGTATGTAGGTATCAGGTATCAGCATTTGCAAGTCCGTTTCAATGATACAATCGGTAAGCAACTCTTTGGTATTGATTTCTTTGAAAAATAAGTCTTTAAACTCAGTTTCTTTGAGTTCAGAAATAGTTTCGTCCAATATTTTATGATAAGCCTCAAAGCCTAAGTCATTGATAAAGCCACTTTGTTCTGCTCCAAGCAAATCGCCAGCCCCTCTGATATCCAAATCCCTCATTGCTACCTTAAAGCCATCTCCTAAGTCCGAAAATTCTTCCAGCGTTTTGAGTCTTTTTTGGGCATCATTAGTAAGTGAGAGCATAGAAGGTACTAAAAGATAGCAAAATGCTTTTTTATTAGAACGTCCCACACGCCCACGCATCTGATGTAAATCTGATAGCCCAAACATATGTGCATGGTTGATGATAATGGTATTTGCATTAGGAATATCTAACCCAGCTTCTATGATATTTGTAGAAACCAAAACATCATATTCACCCTCTATGAAACGCATCATGGTTTTTTCTAGGGCTGTTCCTTCCATTTGTCCGTGAGCCACGCCAATACGAGCATCAGGTACGAGTTTGAGAATCATATCCCCCAAACTTTCAATATCTTTAACACGATTATGTACAAAAAATACCTGTCCACCTCTACGCAATTCTGCACTGATGGCATCTCTGATGAAATCTTCTTTAAATACGCGTAGTTCTGTGTTTACGGGTTGTCTGTTGGGGGGGGGAGTGCTAATAATAGACAAATCTCTTGCTCCCATCAAAGAAAAATGCAAAGTACGGGGTATGGGGGTGGCTGTAAGTGTAAGCGAATCTACATTGAGCCTAATTTCTTTGAGGCGTTCTTTTGCTTTTACGCCAAATTTTTGCTCTTCGTCTATAATCATCAAGCCCAAATCTTTGAATTTTACATCTTCATTGAGGATTCGGTGTGTGCCGATTAAAATATCAACTTTACCTTCTAAGGTACTTTTGAGTGTTTCTTTTATCTCTTTGCTTGTTCTGAAACGATTGATATAATCTACTCTGCAAGGCAATTTGGCAAGCCTTTCAGAAAATGTCCGAAAGTGTTGCATAGCCAGAATAGTGGTAGGCACCAATACAGCTACTTGTTTGCCGTTATTTACCGCCTTGAAAGCGGCTCTGATAGCCACTTCTGTTTTACCAAAACCTACATCTCCGCATACTAATCTATCCATTGGGTGAGCCTGCTCCATATCCGCTTTTACTTCGTTGGTTGCTTTGGCTTGGTCGGGTGTATCTTCATAGATAAAAGAACTTTCTAACTCTGCTTGTAAAAAATCGTCTTTGGCAAAGGCAAAACCACCAACGGCTTTTCTTTTTGCATATAAAGAAATAAGTTCTTTGGCTATATCTTTAACTTTTTTCTTAACTTTTGCTTTCTTATTTTCCCATTCTGGGCTACCCAATTTGCTAATTGTAGGTGAAGCCCCTTCTGAAGCTGAAAAACGGGAAATTTTGTGTAAAGAATGAATATTTACATACAATAAATCGTCATCACGGTACACAATTCGGAGCATTTCTTGGGTATTCCCATTGATTTCTCGCTTTTCCAAACCCGCAAAACGCCCTACGCCATAGTCTATGTGGGTAACAAAATCACCAGGTTTGAGAGCCTGTAACTCTTTGATAGTCAGAGATTTTGATTTAGAAAAACGTGTCGGAAGTTTGTAGCGAAAAAATCGTTCAAAGATTTGATGGTCAGTAAAACAAAGAATATGGTTGTGGCTATCAATAAAACCCTCTCTGAGGGAATTAGGGCTATATTGTACTTTAAGATGTGGTTTTATTTCTTCAAAAATGCTTCTTAAACGTTCGGTTTGTTTGAGCGAATCAGAAAAAATAATATTTGTAAAATGCTGAAAGTCATATTGATATAAAGTATCAGCTAATAATTGAAAATCTTTATTAAAAGAAGGTTGGCTTTGCGTAGGATAGTGAATTTCTTGGGCTTTTTTGAAGTAAAAGCTCTTCCCAAACTCTATACAAGGAAAGTTAAGTAGACTTTTTTTGAAAGAATTTTCTGTTTCAAATAAAATTTCAGGATTGGAAATCACTTGTGTTTGTCCGCTTTGCTCCAAAATTTGCTCAAAACTTTGGGTAACTCTTTCAAAGTTTTTGGCGATAACCTCCAAACTTAAAATCGTGTTTTTCAACCAGATATTTGTATGATGTGGTAAAAATTCTAAAAATGACTCTCGCGATTCATAAATGAATTTATTTTGTGTGTTAGGGGCAATCAAAATTTGAGGGCAAAAATCAATAGAAAGTTGTGTATCAGGGCTAAAAGTTCTGATAGTTTCTATTTCATTACCAAAAAGCTCTATCCGATACGGGTATTCATTGGCAAAAGAAAACACATCAATAATTCCTCCGCGTATGGCAAATTGTCCAGCTTCATACACAAAATCTGTTTTTTCAAAATCATAGGCGATGAGCTTATCTGTCAGGGTATTTATATCTATTTCCTCTCCTGTTTTTAGGCTAATTGTGTGGCTCACCAAACTTTGCTTGTTAAGGACTTTCTCTGAGAGAGCCTCTGGATAACTTACAATCAATAATGCTTTAGGGTTTGTTGTTTGGTTTAATTTATTTTGCTGGGAAATAAGATTAAGGACTTCCGTTCTTTGCAGAATATTGGCATTTTCTATTTCTTCATAATGGTAGGGGCGTTTGTAGGAAGTAGGGAAAAGTAAAACACTTTTTGTTTCACTGAGCAAATTTTGTAAATCGTAATAAAAATAGGCAGCTTCTTCCTTATCTTGAAGTATAATTAGTTGATTTTTATGCTTTTGCATTTTGTGTAGAGCGGCTACAAATATAGCGTCTATACTTCCTTGCAAACCTTTCACTTGTATTTTAGCATTTTCAGAGGACTGTAGGTATTGCTCTAAGAGTTGGATAGAAGGCTCTTTTTGATAGAGTTCTAATAAATCTTGTGTTTTCAAGGCTTTGTGTTTTTTTGCAAAAATAACACAAAAATTGATTTTTTGTTAGGTAAAATAAATGGATTTTTGTATATGATTAGATGTTTATCAGATATTTTAAGAGTTTTTAAAAGTAGATGCACTTTAAGAATACATCTACTTTTTTAATATTAAATATGTAAGGCTCTATTTTCAGTAGCTGCCAAACAAGCCTCTTTTACAGCTTCCATATAAGTAGGGTGGGCGTGGCTTTGGCGGGCAATATCTTCCGCTGATGCTCTAAACTCCATTGCTGTAACTCCTACGGCAATCATATCGGCAGCCCGTGCCCCAATGATATGCATACCTAATATTTCATCTGTATCTTTGTGAGTCAATACTTTTACAAGTCCATCAATATCCATACTGGCTCTTGCTCTTCCCAAAGCTCTGTAAGGAAACTGACCCACTTTGTAAGGCGTACCATTTTTCTTTAATTCTTCTTCGGTATATCCTACACCTGCCACTTCAGGCCAAGTATAAACCACATTAGGAATCAATAAGTAATTGATATGAGGTTTTTGCCCTGCGATTGTTTCTGCCACAAAAATACCTTCTTCCTCTGCTTTATGAGCAAGCATAGCCCCAACAACTACATCACCTATAGCATAAATTCCTTTTACAGAAGTTTCCAAATGTTTATTTACAGGAACTCGCCCTTTTTCATCTACTTGTATGCCAATATTCTCTAATCCTAAACCTTCTGTGTAAGGTTTCCTACCAATAGCAATAAGACAATATTCAGCTCTAAACTCCTGACTTTCCCCTTTAGCATTATCTGCTTTTACTAGAACTTCCTCACCAAGATTTTCTACAGAGGTTACTTTATGGTTGAAATGAAAGTTGATACCTAATTTTTTAGTAGCTTTAAAAAGCTCTTTTCCCATTGTGCCATCCATTGTAGGTATCATTGAGGCTGCATACTCAATCATTGTTACTTTTGTACCAATGCGAGCATAAACTGAGCCAAGTTCTGCACCAATTACACCAGCACCAATTACAATTAAGGAGGCAGGCTGCTTCTCCAGACTCAAAGCCTCTGTAGAGCTAATCACACGCTTTTTATCAAGAGGCATATTGGGCATTGTAGCAGGTTTTGAGCCTGTCGCAATAATCACATTTTTGGTAGTAACCTGCTCCGTTGAGCCATCAGTTTTAGTAATTTTAATAGTGTTTTTATCAATAAAAGAACCTACTCCTGTAAAAACTGTGATTTTATTTTTGTCCATCAAGAATTTCACACCATCACAAGTTACTTTTACTACTTCTGCTTTGCGTTGTATCATCTGTGTAAAATCTACCTCTACACCTTTTACCTTAATTCCGTGTTGTTCGAAACTATGTGTAGCATTGTAGAAATGCTCTGAGGAGTCTAAAAGAGCCTTAGAAGGTATACAACCCACATTAAGGCAAGTTCCGCCTAAGGTACTATATTTTTCTATAAGGGCTGTTTTGAGTCCGAGTTGGGCGGCACGAATAGCGGCTACATAGCCACCAGGACCAGCACCAATTACAATTACATCATATTGCATTGTCGTAAGAAAGATTATGGTTGAAAATTATTTTTAAAAGGCAAGATTGAGCAAAGCCATTCCAGTGGGTACTAACCAAGCTATGACTCCCTTCTTCATTGTTTCACCGTATTCTAAATTGGAAAAAGATTTCCAAGCTCCAAGTACATTAGGAAGGGCTCCACCAGCTCCTACCACCAAACTGATAATTCCTAAGGCTTTAGAGCCTGTGGTAATTTCGGCTATGGAAGTTACTGCTAATAATACGCCAGCTCCTACAAGTAAAGCGGTATTTGCCATAAGCCCTTTGCGAGCATTTCCGTGTTTATCACTCATATACGTAATTTTTTAGTGAGAAAAATATTTTATCAAGTAAATTTATACTAATTTATCTAAGGCAACTTTCATTCTTTTGATGGCTTCTTTTAGATGCTCGTCAGAGGCAGCAAAAGAAATACGAATACACGCTGGTGCTCCAAAACCTTCACCATCTACCAACGCTACTTGGGCTTTATTGAGAAGGTACATACATAAGTCGTTGGAGGTTTTGATAGTGATTTCTCCATCTGATTTGCCAAAGTAAGCACTTACATCAGGGAAAAGGTAGAAAGCTCCTTGTGGTATGTAGGTTTTGATAGCTGGAATATCCTTGAGTAAATCTAATACTAAATTTCGTCTTCTCAAATAAGCATCTTTCATCTTCATGGTGTCTTCCAAGCCGCCAGTAACGGCTGCCAAAGCTGCTTTTTGGGCTATGGAGCAAGTGGCTGAAGTAAATTGCCCTTGAATTTTTATACAGGCATCTGCAATAATCTTGGGGGCGGCGATATAACCTACTCGCCAACCTGTCATTGCGTAACCTTTAGAAAAGCCATTAACGGTAATGGTGCGTTCAGCCACATTTTCAAAAGCTCCAATACTCCAATAGTCTTTTTCAAAGTTAATATGTTCATAAATTTCGTCTGCAATGATATAAATTTGGGAATGCGGGGCGACTATATCTGCAAAGGCTTTTAGTTCTTCTTTGGTATAGACTGTACCCGTAGGGTTTGAGGGGGAAGAATATAATATAGCTTTTGTTTTGGGGCTAATGGCTTTTTGTAAATCTTCAGGTTGCACTTTAAAACCATTTTCTATTTTGCCATTGATGATAACAGCTTTCCCTTCAGCAAGTTGAATCATGGGGATATAACTAACCCAATAGGGTGCAAATACAATTACCTCATCACCAGGGTTCACAATAGCCAATATGGCATTGATGAGGGCTTGTTTTGCTCCTGTGGAAACAACAATATTCTCAGCTTTTACAGCCAAAGCGTTATCTCTTTGCAGTTTTTCTGCGATGGCTTTTCGGAGTTCCATTATGGCAGGAACGGGCGTATATGAAGAAAAATTATCATCTATTGCCTTTTTGGCTGCTTCCTTGATGTGTTCGGGCGTGTTAAAATCGGGTTCGCCTAAACTCAATTTGATTACATCAAAACCTTTTGCTTCTAATTCTCTGGCTTTAGCAGCCATTTCCAAAGTTTGAGATTCGTGAAGTTCTACTACTCTTTTGGAAAGAGACATTTTATCTAAATTGCTCTGCATATTTTTGGGGCTTAAATTTTTTCAAATTTATAGAAAATCAGCAAAAAAATTATTTTTTTAATATAAATTGTGTGCTTGATAGCCTTCCTTTGTCAAAAATCACATAAAATATTGTCTATTAAACGTACACCACCAATGATTGCCGCAATACACAAAGCTACTTCTTCTGTTGTTGTTTTCACTTCGCTTAGCTTTTGTAAAGAGTCAGTTTTAGTAATTTCAAGATATTCTAAGGTAATATTTTGAAAATCAGCTATATATTTTTTACCTGCTTGTTCGGCGAGGCTCGGATTTTTGTGTAGTTTCAGGTGCTCTTGTACGATTTGCAGAGCTTTGAACAAATGTGAGGCAAGTTGCTTTTGCTCTTCGTTGAGTCTTTGGTTTCTTGAGGACATTGCCAAGCCACTTTCTTCGCGGGCAATCGGGCAAAGCACGAGATTCACATTGAAGAAAAGGTCTTCTACCAATTTTTTGATAATTAAGAACTGTTGTAAATCTTTTTGCCCAAAATATGCTTTATCAGGGCTAACTATATGAAAAAGTTTGGATACTATTATCCCCACACCATTAAAATGACCTGCTCTGTAAGCTCCCTCCATTACTTTTTCCAAGCTGCCAAAATCAAATTGTATAGAAGGTTTTTGCGGATACATTTCTGTATCAGTAGGTGCAAAAAGTACATCACAAGCTATTTCTTCTAAAAGGATACTATCTTTTTCAAGTAATCGGGGGTATTTTGCCAAATCTTCAGCATTATTGAATTGTGTAGGATTGACATAAACGCTGCAAACAACCAAATCATTCTCTTCTTGGGCTTTTCGGATAAGCGAAAGATGTCCTTCATGTAAAGCTCCCATTGTGGGGACAAAACCTATGCTTTTTTCATTTTTTCTTTGGTTTCCAAGCCACTGTTGAAAAGGCTTTATTTCTTTGAATATTAGCATTGTATTCAATAATTACAAATGTTAGGCATTTGGGCAAAGTAAGGGCATAATAAACTTTGGTACGCAATATTGAAGTATTTTTTAGAAAAAAAAATGTTTTTCCAATTTTTTTGTGTAAATTGCCGTCCGAAACTAAATATATTTTCGAAAAACCCAAACTCATTATGGCAAAACTCCGTATATTGTACGTAGCCAGCGAAGTAAACCCCTTTCTTCAAACCTCCAACGTTGCAGATTTTGTAAGACAAATCCCTCAGGCTATGCAAGAGAGAGGTATGGAAATTCGCATTTTAGTTCCAAGGTTTGGCACCATCAACGAGCGAAAAAATCGCTTACACGAAGTGGTCAGGCTTTCAGGTATCAATATTTCTGTGGGTGAAGAGGAAAAGCCACTCACTATTAAGGTAGCCTCTATTCCAAGTGCTAAATTGCAAGTTTATTTCATTGATAACGAGGATTATTTTCAAAGAAAATCTGTTTTTGTAGATAAGGATAATCGCTTCCACGATGATAATGATGAAAGAGCTATTTTCTTTTGTAAAGGAGCTTTAGAAACTATTAAAAAATTGGGTTGGTCTCCAGATATTATTCATTGTAACGATTGGATGACAAGCCTTATCCCTCTATACCTAAAAACTACTTACAAGAAAGACCCCGTTTTTCAGAACACGAAATCTGTTTTTAGTATTTACGATAATCACTTCAGCCACGAATTTAGCGAGGACTTTGCAGAAAAAGCCAGAATGTTGGATATAGATGATTTAGCTATGAACCATTTGCAAAGAGCTAACTTTGAAAATCTTGTAAAAACAGGTGTTCAGTATGCTGATACCGTTATTTCTGCTGAAACAGAATATAGTGAAAAGTTACAACATCTTTTAGATGAGGTGCAAACTACTCACAAAATTAATCATTTACCTTTCCATAATAATATAGAACAAAACCAAGCTCTTTCAGATTCTTATTTTGATTTATACAATGAACTCAGCAGTTATTAGATTTTTATTCTTATTGCCCCTTTTGGCACTCATTGCTTGCGAAAAATCCACTTTGATAGGTAGCGAATTGCAGCCACAGAACTTAGGTGTTATTTTTACAGATACCATTAGCGTAGAAAGCAGTACGATTCTCATAGATACTGTCAATACAACTAATAAAGAAGTTATTTTGGCAGGAGAATACAATGACCCCTTGTTTGGAAAAGTTACGGCAAGCTCGTACTTTAAGATGCAGCCTTACAACAGCAAGTTTAGCTTTGGCTCTAATCCACAGTTCAAATCAGCGGTGCTTTCTTTGCCTGTATACCTAAGTTATGGGGATACGACACAAACTCAAACGCTTGAAATACACAAACTTAGCGATTCTATTCGTGCCAGTAGAGTTTATTACAATAAGGATTTGATGCCCTACGAGGCAACTCCTGTGGGTACACTTACGTTCAAGGGTTGGGAAGCATCTCAGTTTGGGAAAATTGAAATACCTCTTTCTGATAGTTTTAGAGATGAAATTGTAAGTTTAGCGAATGCCAATAATTCAGATACAGATTCTTTATCACAAGCAGATTTAGACGCTTTCATCAAGGGTTTAGCCTTAGTACCACAAGGAGGGGAGGCGATTTGGGGTTTTAGAGTAACAGGAAGTATCCCTGCTGCCATTGAAATTAAATTTACGGCAGATGATACCACTGAGCAAGTGTATAGAATCATTATCAGAAATCCGCTTACTGAAAATGATGTGGCTAATGAGCGTTACAACTCTATGCGTTTCAATAGTGTACGTTGTGATAGGACGGGTACTGATTTACAAAGCCTTGCTACTGACTATCAGACACTTCCACCCAATAGTGAGGGGGAAACCTTTATACAAGAGTCATTAGGCATTCGTACAAAATTAACTTTTCCTTACTTGAAAGACTTTGTAGCGAACCGAACTATAGCCATCAATAAAGCAGACTTGATTATTCCTGTTGTGGAGAATACCTATTCTGATTTTTATAAAGTCCCAAGAAAGTTGGAGTTGATACAAATTGATGCGGATAACCGTGCTGACCAATATTACTATGAATATACAGACCCTACGCTTTTGTTGATACTTCGTGATACACTCTATAAAAGAGTACAATACGAGGGAGCTGACCCACTTGGTTTTTCTTATTCGCAGGCAGTAGGTTTCAGTACCCAAAGCTATTCTTATAATTTTGACCTTACTTCCTTTTTGCAGTACACACTCAATAACTTAAATACTCGTTATACAGGTGTCAATAAATTGGCTAATAATGGTTTGCTTGTTAGCCCAGACCTCAGCAATACAGGCATTGCCCGCTTAGTTTTAGGCTCAGCGAAGCACCCTTTTCAAAAAATAAAATTTAGGGTTTTTTATACAGTAGTTAAATAGGTTGAACAAATCAAATTAAAAAAATTATGTGTGGAATAGTTGCTTATGTAGGGCATCGTCAGGCATACGAAGTTATTTTGAATGGCTTAAAACGCTTGGAATACAGAGGTTATGACAGTGCGGGTATTGCGTTACTTAATGGAGACTTGAATATTTACAAGAAGAAAGGCAAGGTAGATGAGCTTAAAAGTCTTTTGGAAGATATTGCTCAAAATCACCACTTGGATAGCCATATAGGTATAGGGCATACAAGGTGGGCTACCCACGGAGAGCCTAATGATACCAATGCTCATCCGCATTATTCCTCCAACCAAAATATGGCTATTATCCATAATGGGATTATAGAAAACTACGCTTCTCTCAAACAAGACTTATCGCAAAAAGGACATACCTTCGTTAGTGATACTGATTCTGAGGTGCTTGTTCATCTGATAGAGCATATTAAAGATTATGAAAAATGCTCTCTTGAGGAGGCGGTACGCTTAGCAATGACACAAGTGGTTGGAGCTTACGCTATTGTGGTAATTTCCAAAGAAGATAATACGCAATTAGTGGCGGCTCGTAAGGGTAGTCCTTTGGTAGTGGGGGTAGGCGAAAATGAATATTTTTTAGCTTCTGATGCCACTCCTATTATAGAATACACAAAAAAAGTAGTATACTTGAATGACCAAGAAATAGTAGTTATTAGAAATAACCAACTTCAAATACTTACCATAGATTCCATGCCTATTACACCTTATGTGCAAGAGTTGGATATGGAGTTGGCTCAAATAGAAAAAGGCGGATTTGCTCACTTTATGCTTAAAGAGATATTTGAGCAGCCCAAATCTTTGCGTGATAGTATGCGGGGGCGTATCAATGCTGACAAAAATCATTTGATAATGAGTGGGTTGATGGAGTATGAAAAGAAAATACTAAATGCCAATCGCTTGGTGATAGTAGGTTGTGGTACTTCTTGGCATGCAGGTTTAGTAGCTGAATATTTATTTGAAGAATTTGCCCGAATTCCGGTAGAGGTGGAGTATGGTTCTGAGTTTCGTTATAGAAATCCCATCATTAATGAAAATGACATTGTGATTGCCATCTCCCAATCAGGAGAAACAGCTGATACGTTAGCTGCTATTGAGCTTGCTAAAAATAAGGGGGCTGTTATCTTTGGCGTTTGTAATGTAGTAGGGGCATCTATACCTCGTGCCACACACGCTGGGGCTTACATTCATGCAGGACCAGAAATAGGGGTAGCAAGTACAAAAGCCTTTACAGGGCAGGTAATGGTGCTTGCGATGATGGCTTTGTATTTGGGAAGAGCAAAGGGAACTGTTTCTGAGCGTAAATTTCAAGAAATGCTTGCTGAACTTGATACAATTCCTGATAAGGTGGAACGTATTTTGAAAAATACAGACCAACAAATACGCTATATAGCTGAAGAGTTTAAAGAATCTTTGAACTTTTTGTACTTGGGGCGTGGCTATAATTTTCCTGTTGCTCTGGAAGGGGCTTTAAAACTTAAAGAAATATCTTATATCCATGCAGAAGGATACCCTGCTGCAGAAATGAAACACGGACCTATTGCCCTGATAGACAAACAAATGCCTGTTGTGTTTATCGCCCCTAAGGATAGTACTTATGAAAAAATAGTGAGTAATGTGCAAGAAATCAAGGCTCGTGGTGGCAGAATAATTGCGGTTGTCAATGAAGGTGATGAAGAAATTAAGCATTTAGCGGAGTTTAGCATAGAAATACCCTATACTAATGAGGAGTTTTCACCGATACTCACGGTCATACCTCTGCAACTTTTAGCTTACCATATTGCCGTATCTCTTGGAAAAGATGTAGACCAACCTCGTAATTTGGCTAAATCTGTAACTGTTGAATAACTTTCTATCCAAAAAAATGAAAAATATTTTATTATCTCTTGTTACTCTTCTTTGTTTTGCAAGTAGCACAACAGCCCAAGAGCACAAGTTTTTTAAGGAAACAAACTACAGAAAAAAAAATATATCTCTGAGTTGGGGCTATAATCGTTCTTCCTATAGTAAAAGTAATCTTACTTTAAAGGGTGATAATTACAATTTCGTGATAGAAAATATGATTGCTGATGATGCCCAAACACCCTTTGATTGGGGTGTATATTTTACGCCTGTTAGCTTGTCCATTCCACAATACAATTTTAATATAGGCTATTATATAGATAATCATTGGAGTATTAGTTTCAATGTAGACCATATGAAATACGTAATGCGACAAGACCAGACAGCTCTTATTGATGGTTATATCAATGAGCCCAATAACTTCTATAATGGTACTTATGTACATCAACCTGTTGTACTTACGAGTGATTTTCTTACATTTGAACATACAGATGGACTCAATTACCTTAATATTGAGGTAAGTTACACACAAGATATATATAGTAGCACCAAACAAAATTTTATTGTAGAAGCTATTGGGGGAGCAGCAGCAGGTATATCTCTTCCTAAAACTAATGCAAAGTTATTCAACTACCCAAGACACGATGATTTTCACGTAGCAGGTTTTGGGCTTTCCTCAAGAGTAGGTCTTAATTTTGTGTTTTACAAACATTTCTTTATTCAAACAAATCTAAAAGGTGCTTGGATAAATATGCCTGACATTATTATTCGTAGCAATTCTAATGATAGAGCTAAACAAAATTTCTTTTTTGGGGAAGTGGAAGGGCTGTTCGGTGTAATGTATCCTATCAAAAAAAAATAAAATGAAAACCAAAACAATTCATAAAAATAAAGTTAACCTCATTACTTTAGGCTGTGCAAAAAATTTGGTAGATTCCGAAGAAATTCTTACACAGCTCAGAGCCAACAAAATAGAAGTAGAACACGAGTCCTTGAAGCAAGATGCAGGTATTGTTATTATCAATACTTGTGGTTTTATAGAGAATGCTAAACAAGAATCTATTGACACAATTTTGCAATACGCTGATGCCAAAGAGGCAGGTTTGATAGATAAATTATACGTAACAGGCTGCTTATCACAGCGTTATAAAGATGATTTGGAGTTGGAAATTCCGCAAGTAGATGCCTTTTTTGGTACGAGAGATTTACCACGTTTGCTTAAAACACTAAAAGCAGACTACAAACACGAATTAGTGGGTGAGAGGCTACTTACTACGCCCGCTCATTATGCATATCTCAAAATTTCGGAGGGTTGTGATAGACCTTGCTCTTTTTGTGCTATTCCGCTGATGCGAGGTAAACATAGTTCTACTCCGATGGATACTTTGCTTACGCAAGCTAAAAATTTTGCTAAAAATGGCACTAAAGAGCTTATATTGATAGCCCAAGATCTTACTTATTATGGTCTGGATATCCACCAAAAAAGAACTTTAGCTGAACTTCTGGACAAATTATCCGACGTGGAGGGTATAGAGTGGATACGCCTACAATATGCTTATCCTGCTGGTTTTCCGATGGATATTTTGGATATTATCAAAAATAAATCAAATATTTGTAAATACTTGGATATGCCTCTTCAACACGGCTCTACCGAGATGCTAAAAGTAATGAGGAGAGGTATTACACGTGAGAAAACAGAAGAATTGGTGGATAAAATACGCCAAAAAATACCTGAAATTGCTTTACGAACTACGCTTATTGTTGGGCATCCTCAAGAAACAGAAAAACATTTTGAGGAAATGCACGCTTTTGTGGAAAAAATGCGTTTTGATAGACTCGGAGTATTTACGTATTCTCACGAAGAAAATACCCATTCTTTTTCTATGCCTGATGAGCTAAGCATAGAAGAAAAACAAGAAAGGGCTTCAGAGATAATGACGCTCCAACAAGATATTTCTTGGGAACTTAACCAAAATAAAGTAAATAGAACTTTCAAAGTTTTATTTGATAGAAAAGAAGGAGATTATTTTATTGGCAGAACAGAATATGACTCGCCAGAGGTGGATAATGAGGTGCTCGTAAAAGCTACTAAAAATACTTATCTTCGTGTAGGTGATTTTGCTAATGTAGAAATCACTAAAGCTGAAGAGTTTGACTTGTACGGCAAAATTATATAGTTTTACACTAAATTTTAAAAAATGATTGCAGCTATCATAACTATTTTTGTAGTGGGTTATTTGCTCATCGCTTTTGAGCATACTATCAAACTTAATAAAACAGCTTCAGCCCTGATTACAGGCGTATTGTGCTGGGTTGTGTACATAGTAGCTTCCGAAAATAAAGAATTTGTTAGCGAACAATTAGCTCACCACCTCTCAGAAATTTCAGAAATTATTTTTTTCTTAATGGGAGCAATGACTATTGTAGAGCTTATCGATGCTCACGATGGTTTTGACCTTATCAAAAACCAAATCAATACGCCCAATAACAAGCGATTGATGTGGATAATGAGTATTTTAGCCTTTTTCCTTTCTGCTATTATTGATAACCTCACTACAGCTATTGTGATGGTTTCGATTCTTCGTAAAATTATCAAAGATAGAGAACAAAGACTTTTGTTGGTAGGCATAATGATTATAGCTGCCAATGCTGGCGGGGCTTGGTCGCCAATAGGTGATGTAACGACTACAATGCTTTGGATAAAGGGACAGATTTCAGCAGGGGCTGTAATTACCACAGTTTTTATACCAAGTTTAGTTTGTGCGATTGTTCCCTTACTTTATTATCAATTTCGCTTACCCAAACAGCCTTTGGAGCAGTTAGAGAAAGAAGGTGTTTCTAATCCAGATGGAAAAAAAATTCTAATTCTTGGGATAGGGATTTTACTCTTAGTGCCTGTTTTTAAAGTTGTTACACATTTGCCGCCTTATATGGGTATTTTGTTAGGCTTAGGCTTAGTTTGGGTGTTTTCAGAGGTTATCCACAGTAATAAAGATGATGAACGCAGACGCCCACTTTCGGTTGCCCATGCTTTATCACGCATTGATACGGGAAGTATTCTGTTTTTCTTGGGTATTTTGATGGCAGTAGGAGCTTTAGAGTCCACGTTGGTGCTAAAAAGCTTTGCCAATACACTCAACCAAAGTATTGGTAATTTAGATGCTATTGCCGTTACGATTGGTGTTGCCTCTTCGGTGGTGGATAATGTACCTTTATTAGCTGCCGCTCAAAATATGTATTCTTTACAAGATTTCCCGATAGATAGTAGATTATGGTTGTTTTTAGCTTATACAACAGGCACAGGCGGAAGCATCCTAATTATTGGTTCGGCGGCGGGTGTGGCAGCTATGGGAATGGAGAATATTAGTTTTAGCTGGTATCTGCGAAGAGTATCACTTTGGGCTTTACTTGGTTTTTTGGCAGGGGCTTTGGCTTTTATACTTTTATTCTAAATTTTATTTTGTGTCTTGGCTTTGTATCAACTGCGAAACCGTGAATTTTGATGCCGATACAAAATGTATTGTATGTGGTGATGAACGTTATTATACAGCTTCCGAGCTAAAAAAAATCATAGAAAATAATCCTGATGTTGTAGCTTTTAGAGATGAAAATAAAAAGTTAGTTACACAAAACAAGTGGTTACAAACTCGTAACAAAAATTTGCACCAAGAGAATAAAAATCTCAAAGAAATTTTAGCCAACACCCCAACGGAAGAAGCTAAAATAAAGGAGAAAACTACAGCAATAAAGCCAGATAACTCTTTTGAGCTACTTCAAATAGCAAGCCTTAAAAGAAAGGTAAAGTTTTGGCAAATAGCGTCTATATTGCTCATTTTCACGCTTTTTATTTCACTCTTTTTCTTCTGAAAAGCTAAATTATACTCATTTTATTAGGATTTCTGTTTTTTCGTAAATTTTTTTAAGTTTTTTATGGAAAAATTGCTATCATTACATCTATATCAAAAACGTTTAACTTTATGAAAAAACTATTTACGAGGCTTTTGGCTCTCTTAGGAGTCTATTTCGCCTTTCTCAATCCCAACTACGCACAAACTATGTACGAAAAACTCTGGAAACAGGTTTCCGAAGCCGAAAGTAAAGGACTACCCGAAACTGCCCGAAAATCAGTAGAAGAAATTTACCAAAAAGCACAAAAAGAAGCAAATAACGCTCAGTTGGTAAAAGCGGTTATTCATAAACTCAAATATTTTGAGGTGAAAGAGGAAGAAGACCTCTCCAAAGCTCTAAAATTATTGAAGGAGGAAGCTGATAAAGCTAAATTCCCCACCAAGAATTTGCTACATTCTATGCTTGCCGAAGTATATTGGCGTTATTATGAAGAAAATAGGTGGCGTTTTAGCGAAAGAACACAAATGGCAGTGAATGGCGATGACCTTAATACTTGGACTTTGGAAAAGATAGCCGAAGAAGTCCGCTTACATTACCAAAAATCCTTAGAGCAACCTGAAGAACTAAAAAACACTAAAATAGATGTTTTTGATGAAATCATCAATAAAGGAACACAAACAAGTAGGATACTACGTCCCACCCTCTACGATTTCTTGGCTTGGAGAGCAATTTACTTTTTCCAAAATACAGAGCCAGAGCTTACTCGTCCTGTTTATTACTTCCAGCTCAAAGAAAAAGCCTATGCTGCTTCTGTGGAAGAGTTTATCAATGCTACTATTCAAAGTAAAGATACAGAGTCTTTTAAATATATTACCCTTAAAATATATCAGGAGTTGTTAAAGCTCAACCAAAAAAATGAAGATATTTTTTTACATACGAATATAGCTCGCTTAGATTTCGTTTATAATCATTCAGTTTTACCTGATAAAAGCGAATTATACATAAAAGAGTTAGAAAAACTGCAAAAAAGCTATCAAAGCAATCCGCAAAATAGCTTTGTATATTATGCCATAGCCAACTATTGGTATGGATTAGGTGGTAAATACAACCCAGAAAAAGCCTCACAATACCAGTTTCATATCAAAAAAGCCTACGATATATGCCAAGAGGCGATTAATTTATATCCTAAAGCTGAAGGCACACAAAATTGTAAGTATCTTCAAAATGTGATTTTGCAGAAAAGCATACGCATACAAATGGAGCAAACAGAGCCATCAAAAACTTACTTTAAAGCTCTTATTAGCTATAAAAATGTGAGTAAAATTTATTACAAACTCATTAAAGTAAGTAGAGAAGAAGTAGCTGAGCAACGTCGCAAGCAACGCAAAAATTATGATGATTATGAGGAAAAGAAATTTTTATCCTATTTCATCGCTAAAAACGCTACCAAAAGAGGTGTTTTTGAACTTCCCAACCCCAAAGACTACCAAAATCATAACACAGAAATCCCTTTTGAACCCCTTGATACGGGAACTTATATGTTGCTTATCAGCGAGGCGGAGGGCTTTAGCTTAGATAAAAATGTAATAGCTTACAACTTTTTTACTATTTCCGATTTGGCTTATATACATAAAAACTTACCTGATGGCTCTACAGAGTTTTATGTAGTGGATAGGCAAAGTGGAGAAAGCATAGCTAATGTAGAGGCAGAAGTTTTTAGCTATAAATATAATTCAAAATCAGGGGATTATGAAAGGAAAAAAGCAGGAAAATACACAAGCGATAGCAAAGGTTATTTCAAAATTCCTTATGTGTTTGAAATGCGTGATGGTTACAAATACAGAGAAAGTAGCTTAGATATAGATTTCAGAAAAACTAATGATTTCTTTTCTACAGATGAAATTGATAATAGTTATTACAATTATGGAGTGATTAGCCAAAACACCTACGAAGAACCCCATAGCTACGACTATACCCATTTATTTTTGGATAGGGCGATTTATCGTCCGGGGCAAACGGTATACTTCAAGGGTTTGGTTTATCAAAGGAAGGGAAAGGAAAATAAAATTTTGAGTAATAGACAAGTAACCGTTAGTTTCTATGATGTAAACTACCAAGTAGTAGAGCAGAAAAACTTTGTAACCAACGAATATGGTACTTTTAACGGATTTTTTATAGCCCCCAAAACAGGACTTACTGGTGAGATGCACATACAATCCTCTATTTCGGGAAGTGCGTATTTTTCGGTAGAGGAGTACAAAAGACCTAA
>JANRLU010000111.1:0-6499 GCA_033762275.1 Thermonemataceae bacterium
AGCTAACATACCTATTTGCAAACTGAAAAATTTGCCTCCTTTGTTGGTAGATGAGGTATCAGGATAAAATACAGAAGCATCTGTACCTTTTTCTATCAAGGCGATACGCTCTTTGTGGCGGGTGCTGAAATACATATACAATGCACCAAAAACTGTGGCAAAAAAACTAATAGGAATTAAAATCTCCATATCTGTAAAATTTTATTGTGTGAATACAAGCATTTAGACAGAAGTTATGAAAGCTCGGTTACAAAATTTGTGATTTTTTATCTAAAAAACTCTGTAATTTTTCTAAAATCAGGGCTATTAGCATACAAAGCTATAAATCTCTAAAAATATTAAACGTTTTTTTTTCTCATTCTTCTTTTTTTGTAAATTGCCTTCAAAAAAGTTATGGCTGTTCTCACCAAAGAAATTGTATTAGAAGATATAGTTAGCAAATTTGAAGAATTGCATTTGGATTCGGAAAATCCTTCTGACCTGCCTTTATTGGTATGCAAACGTGAAAGTATCATCAATTTATTAGAATATCTGTACTTTCATAAGCAATTTCAGTTTCAATTTCTTACCACACTTTGCGGGATTCATTACCCTGATAATCAAGGAAATGAGTTTGCTGTAATGTATCAAATTCATAGCCTTGTTCATAATATTCGTTTGCGTATCAAAGTATTTTTATCCGCTGAAGACCTGCACATCCCCACACTCACCAATCTTTTTGCAACAGCTAATTGGATGGAGCGTGAAACCTTTGATTTTTACGGAATTATTTTTGATGGACATCCTAATCTGAAAAGAATTTATAACGTAGAGGAAATGGACTACCACCCTTTACGCAAAGAGTATCCATTGGAAGACCAAACCCGTCAAGACAAAGAGAATTTATACTTTGGCAGATAAAATTGTATATGCTTGGCTTGCTACATAGTGATTTTTAGAGGTTTCACTGTGTAGCCTTTTTTGCGAAGTTGGTAAATAAGCCCATCTACACCTACCAAATGTAATGCTCCAACAGCGATAAAAGTGGGCTTTTCGTGTATAAGTTGCTCTATTTGAGGCATCCAAGCGTCATTTCGTTTTTTGAGAAGTGCATCATACTCCGATTTTTGCATCACATCACCCTCCAGAGCCAAAGTAGCGAGTTCGTTTAGGTTTTGTTCTTGGTAAAATTTATTGAGTTTTTGATACATATCCGCCGATTGCGTGCCTTTATCTTCTATGGCTTCTATCAGCATTTCCGCTTGGCGTTGTAATGTATAACCTTTAAGAAGAACATTCGCCTGATAATCAATGGTTTCCAGACCAACTACTTTCTTGTTCAGACTTTTGCCATATTGCTGAAAGTAGCCATCTAAGCTATTTCCTATATCCCCATTCGTACTCTCTGGCAGATTGAGGTCTTGGCTTGCTTTTTTCATAGAAATCATTTGTACCAAAATGATAGGTCTCATTCTATTGAACATTGCTATTCCCATCTGCATATTTTTTTGCATATAGGCATCTATTTCTTTGTATTTCTTTTCTCCAAGCAAATCAAGCAGGGTGGTATCTTCCATCATTGAGTACTTCATCATCACAAAAGAAGCAGCCAACATATTATCCAGAGCAATTTCTCCAACTACCACTTCCGTTTCTTTTATTTTGCCCTGAACAAACTCGTTTTTTTTCATTTTTTCGGTAGGATACAAGTGATGCGTACCAAAAAGATAAGAAGGTTTTTTGAGTCCTTTTCCCGAAATTTCCCAGAAAACGGAATTATCTAAGCGAAGTTCGCCTTTGTTGTTTTTGGCAACTTCGCCCTTGCTTTGTGCAAATAGCACTTGTTGTATGATAAAAAGAAATAGAGTACTCACTAAATATTTCATCTTGATATGATTTGATTGACTAAAGAAACGTTAGTTTTTCTTTTTTATGATAATTTGGTAAGGAACTTTTTCTACCCTTTGCAAACCAATAATTTTAGCTTTTTTTTCCACTTCTGAATAACGAATGGTATTCATATATTTAGCTTGGTGATGGGTATAATCCGAACGGAGGTTGGTTACCTCCTTCTCCAAACCAACTATTTCCCTCTGGAGCTTACGGGCGTAATGATTGTTACTGATATAAAATATCCCTAATGCACTGATATACAGCACATAAGGGATATAATTGATGGGTTTTCTCTTCTGAACGAGAAAATCTAAGTTTACGAAATTATCTATCCAAGAAAATACACTTCTTTTAGCTTCTGGGGTTTGCGGAGCGGAGTCTTTGTAGTTATTTTCTGCAAACATTTTTATTGCTTTTCTACAAAATTACAAAAAATTGGCATTCCCTAAGTTTTTAAGACCAAAATCTTTTTTACTTTCAAGCAAATGCCCTCTATTTTCTATTTAATTTAATTATTCCTTTCTTGATTAAGAAGAAGTACATGAGAGTAAATATGATTGAGGAAAGCAACAATCGGATAAAACTTTCTAATAAACTACCCGAAATTAGCTCTTTTGTTCCAGTAAAATATCTTCAAGTAATAGGGATAAATGAAATAAAGAGACTAGAAGCAAAAAAAATAACAAATATTTTTAAAAATAATTTCATTTTATACAATATTTATTGAATATGCAAAATAGTACTTTTGAGCAATTCCTAATTCTGAGCTCAAAAATTTCTTGATACAAAGTAATATAGAAAGAAAATTTTTTTCTAATTTTTTTCTAAAATATAATTTTTAAAATATTTTTATAGTATTATTTTTATTTTTTAAAGATTTAAAGATTGAATACTGATGTAATAAAAGTATCTATTAGCTTGTATTTTACCTACTAAAAATGTACTAAAAAATATCATATACAGACATTCACCTTCAATAAAAACTAAATATTTTCAAGTCTTATTAGCCCTTTTAGTTGCTAATACTTATTAGCTTTTATACGAAATTTCACATTTTTACGTTTCCAAGAAAAAGTAGTTTTTTATGTGGCTCCGACTCATCTGGGAAAGTTTTTCCTTTGCAATACAAGCTCTCAGGGCTAACCTTTTGCGTACCATTCTCTCACTTTTGGGCGTTACGGTAGGGATTTTCGCTATTATTACTATTTTCACCATAGTAGATTCCTTAGAGCGAAGCATCAGGCAAAGCCTAACTTTTCTGGGAGATAAAGTAATTTATGTGCAGAAATGGCCTTGGATTTTCGGTCCTGACTACCCTTGGTGGCGTTATATCAATCGCCCTGTGGCTTCTTTGGAAGAAATGGAATTTTTGGAGCAAAATCTCAAAAATGCCTCTGGTGTTGCTTTTTACGCAGTAAAAGGAAATGCCACCGTGAAGCATATCTCCAATAACATTGAGGGTATCAGTATCATTGGGGCTACCTATGGCTATTCTAAAGTTTCGGAGGTAAAAATCAGAGATGGGCGTTATTTTTCGCTGCAAGAAATAGAAGCGGGGAAAAACGTTACCCTTATCGGAGATGATGTTGCTAAAGAGCTTTTTCCGCTTGGTACGCCTCTGGGAAAAGAAATTAGCATAAAAGGCAGAAAATTTACGGTTATTGGCGTTATGGAACGCGAAGGGGAGAACTTTTTAGGAGCTCCCCGCCGAGATATTCAATGTATTGTACCTTATACAATGTTTGAGAAGCTCTATAAAGTGAGTGTTTTTGGCGTTCAGCCTACTATCTCCCTCAAAGGCTTTGATGACGATGAAGGACTTCTAAAGTTGGAGGGAGAAATCAGGGGGCTTTTGAGAGCCAAAAGAGGCTTAAAACCTACAGAAGATGATGATTTTGCCCTCAATCGCCCTGAAATGATAGCCCAAGAAGTAGGTAAAATTTTCAGTGTTATCAGTTTTTCTGGAGCAATTATCGGCTCTTTTGCTATTTTGGTGGGGGTATTTGGCATTGCCAATATTATGTTTGTTTCTGTAAAAGAGCGTACCAATATCATTGGCATTCAGAAATCTTTGGGAGCTAAGAATTATTTTATCTTATTCCAATTCTTATTTGAAGCAATTTTTTTGAGCCTTATTGGTGGAGGCATTGGAATTTTCTTGGTTTGGTTGGTTACGCTTATCCCACAAGATTCCCTTGCCTTGAAGATGAGTTTCAATAATATTATGACAGGTTTTGTTGTTTCTGCGATAGCGGGCTTAATTTCTGGTATCATTCCGGCTTGGTCTGCCTCTCGTTTAGACCCTGTACAAGCCATAAGGGCAAAATAATAGCAAAAAACTTTCTTTTTCAAACAAAAAATCTTTTATTTTACGCAAAAATATAAAATTGCTGCAAAATGAAATTTGGTGTAGTAGTATTTCCCGGTTCCAATTGCGATGAAGATATGGTGTATACCTTAGCTACATTGTTGGGGCAAAAAGTCGTAAAACTTTGGCATAAAAGCAATGACTTAGAAAAATGTGATTTCATAGTATTGCCAGGTGGCTTTTCCTATGGCGATTATCTCCGTACGGGGGCTGTAGCTCGTTTTTCCCCTATTATGAATGCTGTTAGCCAACACGCAGAAAAAGGAGGTTACGTGATGGGCATTTGTAACGGTTTTCAGATACTTACTGAAGCTGGACTTTTGGAAGGGGCTTTGCTGAAAAATACGAATCAACAGTATATATGCAAAAATATACACCTAAAAGTGGAAAGTAAAAAAACAATTCTTACACATAATCTATCTCACAAAAAAGCCTATAAGATTCCTATCGCTCACGGAGATGGCAGATTTTATGCTCCAAAAGATATTATTAAAAAACTAAATGATAAAGAACAAATCCTATTCAGGTACTGCACAGAAGACGGCAAAGTAAGCACGGAAGCTAATCCTAATGGCTCTGAAGGTAATATTGCAGGTATTTGTAACGAAAAGAAAAATGTATTTGGAATGATGCCTCACCCCGAAAGAGCTGCTGATGTAAATTTGGGAAATATAGATGGAAAACATCTATTTGAATCTATCTTGGCTAATATCTAAATGAAAAAAGTTTTTTTCCGTACTCTACTCGCTACTGCTCTTGTAAGCGGCTTGTCCATTGGTATTTTTACTACTTTAGTAATGATTTTCTATAAAAATCCGCTAAATAGTATGCCCATTGGTTTTGATTTTTTATTCTTTTTAGCTTTTCCTATTTGGGCAATTTTGTATTACAAATTAAAAGTAAACAATCGTGTTTTAGATTTCAAGGAGGGCTTGGTACTCGGAGCAATCGTTAGCTTCGTGATGTTTGCTTTTTTTGCAACAAGTATTCTGCTCGCCAATGCCCTCAACCCTACGATTTTTGAGGCTTACAAAGAAGATTGGCTCAAAGATTTGGCTCAAAATAAAAAATTATGGCTTGAACGCGTAAAAACAGAAGAAGACTACCAAAATTTGATAGCTTTTCATAAGAACTCAAGTGTTTTTAGCTATCTTTTTCGCCAATTAGGCATAAAAACCATCATCTTGCTTTTCGTATCGGTGGTAGGAGCAACCGCTTTTAGGGCTAAACCTCAACCAAATTTACAAAAAGCTAAAAAGTAGAACTATACAACATTAGTCCTCTTCTTTATCCCAGAAATCCCAACCAAAAACGCTCAGTTCAAAAACCACACCATACTCTTGAATGGGTTTTTTGGGCATTGGAGCTATTGCTCCCAAGCAAAGTTGCACGCGACTGGTAGGGTTGTAGGTAAAGCCAAATGTTCCGATAGCATTGTCGGTTTCTCCAAAAGTAGCATCTCCCATCACAGCCCATCTTTCAGAAAAAGGAATTTCAACACCTGTAAAAAAGTTGGTAGCTTCTTTTCCTATCATTGCTTGGTTGCTATGCGATACACCAAAATTGACGTGCCAATCTTCCATAAACTCAGAAGCGAGCATGGTATAAGCTGTATAAGCAAAACTACTATTATGATGATATGCCAAGTTTGTCCCAAATTGTGTTCCAAAGTTGATGCGTAGCTTCGGATGCGGTAATATAGGGATTCCTTTCTGCATATTAAATAATATCAGAGGTGTAGCCGCTCTATTTTCTTCTTCATCTTCTATTTTCAGTAAATAACTCTTATACCAGTGCATTTCAGCATCTATATTGAAGCCTAGCTCCCAATGATGCCCAATACCATAAATGAAATCAAATTTAGTTTCCATAGCCTTAGGCTCTGTAAAATTAGTTTGAAGTTGGTAGAATATTTTATTTCGGTGGGTAATCTCTCCAGAGGGAATCGTAAAAAACGTTTGCTGAGCAAAGAGGCTTCCTGTGAATAAAAAAGCCAAAAGAAAGCCAAAAAATGTTTGCATAAAAATATTTTTTATTTGATTAGTTCATCAAAGTTAATTTTTTTTACGTAATTTTGAAAGGTTCTGTTCGTTATTTTGATAAAATCTTACAGTGAAATGAAAAAAATACTTTCTTTGCTAACTCTTACCTTATTTCTATTCGCTTGTGGTAGTGAAACCAAAAATAAGAAAATAGAAAATCAGAAAGTAGAAGAAAATAGCGGTATTCAAGCAAAATCCCAGCCTGTAGTAATAGAGG
>JANRLU010000112.1:0-9460 GCA_033762275.1 Thermonemataceae bacterium
AATATCCCAAATAACCAACTCGGAAGCTCCTTCTTTGAGGCACTTCTCGCCAAGCATTTTGCCTATACCGCTCGCTCCGCCTGTTACTAATATTTTTTTATCTTTTATTTTTGTCATAACTATTTTATTTTTAGTTTTTTACGAATATCTGTGGGCAGAGCATCTTTATGAAGGGCAATGGCTATGGTTTTCATTTTGAAATAATCTTCACTCATATAAATAAAGCCCTTAAAACTACTGATTTCTCCCCAAGAGTTTTTTACATAGAACCAATGTTTTGCGTTTTTAGTTTTCATTTTTCTTTTTTTACCGCTTTCTTTCTCCTTTTCTTTTGCCACTCCTACAATATGCATAATATGCTCTATTTGTGTACTTTTATTATCTATATAAATTTGTCGATTTTGCTCATTCACTTGAACGCTATCAGGTAAAAAAGCCAGCCCATTTTCAGCTTGGAAAGTGGGTTCTACACTATCACCATCCCAAAGTACAGAGTAGCCTTTTTGTAAGGCATACAAACAAATTTCTGAAAAATCTTGTAAAGGAACATTATAGTAGTAATCTTTTGTCCAATTATACTTATCTTTTAGTATGATTTTCTCATAGTATTTTTCGCTTTTTAGGGATGTAATTTCTATATAGTCATCAGGATTGATTCCTAATACATCTCTACTAAAACTTTGAGGCGTATAATTTTGGTTTTCGTAAATGAAGTTTTTTGGGGGTACGCTAAGAAAGGTATTTAGGATGCTTTTCAAAAAATCTTCATCATGGCTATTGAGTTCTTTTTTGTTGTTGTGAAGTAAATTTTCAGCATAGTGTTTCATCAAGGTATCCAAAGGGCTGTGATAATGCCCTGTAAAGATAGCTTTGCCTTGGTAGGCACTTTCGGGCATAGCCCCATAAATTTTCAATAGATGAAGTATATCGTGAAACTGACCGCCGCCTGTAAAAAAGCTACTTCCTTGTGTAGCTAAAAATTGTTTTGTTTTGAGAATGTAGGCGTGGTAGGCAAAATACATTTCCGAAAGATTTACTTTGGGCTTTTTCATTCTTAGTAGCTCACTTTCCAAAAAAGAATTGGAGCCAAAACTCCAGCAAGTAGGCGAATATTGTTGGTCTTCTACTGCGGGGCATTGAATAAGCACTTCCATTTCAAAATCTTGTGTGGGTTGTGCCGATACAAAATTAGTAAGTAACGTACACAAACCCCATAAAAAATATTTACGCATCATAACGAATTGATTATTAGGCAAAGTAAGCATTTTTTTAAAAAATTCCAAAATATTGTTGTTATTGTATAATATAGATTGATAGGCTTAGTCTTCTAAGGCATTATTCATAAAGGTATTTTTTAGCAAAAGCCAAACAAACCAAAAAACAACTGCCCACAGCAAATAAATACGATAATAGTCTTTGGCTTCGGAAAAGCGAACTTCTAAGGTTTCGGATTTCTCATAAGTGGATATTTTTTGAAAAATTTTAGCTAACATTCCTTGTTCATCAGCCCTGAAAAATTCTCCTTTAGTCATTTGAGCAATGCCTTGCATAGTGGCTTCATCTATGGCATTTTCGTATAGAATGGGTTTGCCTGTAGCGTCTTTGCCATAAGCAACTTGTTTTTGCTTGCTTGCTGCAATAATGCTATATACTTTGATTTGCTTTTCTTTGGCGATTTGGGCGGCTTCTAAGGCTTGTATCCTGCCTGCATTACTATCTCCATCACTCAACAAAATAATTACTTTTGATTTTGCTTTACTTTCTTCCAAGCGATTGATAGCCACCACTAAGGCATCGCCAAGGGCTGTGCCTTCGCTTTCGGTCATATTTTCTGTTACTTCTTCGGAAAGATAATTTTTAAGCACTTCATAGTCGGTGGTGAGAGGAACAAGCGTAAAAGCCTCGCCAGAGAAAACCACCAACCCGATTCTATCTTCGTATAATCTATCATCTATAAATCTCTGAGCTGTTTGTAAAGAGGCTTGCAAGCGATTAGGGTAATAATCTTCGTATAACATAGACTCTGAAACGTCTACAGCAATAATAATATCTATGCCTTCAGCATATTTTTCTACTTTCTGGCTTACTATTTGAGGGCGAGCCAAAGCCACTAAAATAAGGCTTTTCACTAAAAACATGATTACATCAGGAACAAAACGTAGCCAAACTTTGTCTTGAAGTTCTTTGTAAGGAGCAGGTATCACAAAAGGTACTTTTTCTTTATTTCTAAGAGAGAAAATCCAACGAAAAATGGGTAAAAATAGCAAAAAAGGAATGCCTAATAACCACAAAGGGCTTTGCCAAGCATAAGACTGCCAAGTTTGAGGCAAAAACCACTTGAGATGATACCAATTATCCGACTCTATGAGCAATAAAAAAAACAATTCTTTGAAATTTAGAAGCTTTACAAAGGTAAAAATAGCTTCTTTTATTGAAATTTATAGCTTTTTTCTTTACTTTTGTACATTCTCTTAAAATCAACACAACAAAATTTATGAAAGATTTATTGGCAAAATTTGAAAATAAGCCACCTGAAATTGTTTTTGAGTGGCACGACCCTGAAACCGAAGCCAAAGGTTGGATAGTTATCAATTCGCTAAGAGGGGGAGCGGCTGGCGGCGGAACGCGTATGCGAAAAGGTTTAGACCGTAGAGAGGTAGAATCATTGGCGAAAACGATGGAAATTAAATTTTCTGTTTCAGGTCCTGCCATTGGTGGTGCCAAATCAGGTATAGATTTTGACCCTCAAGACCCCAGAAAAAACGGTGTCTTAAAACGTTGGTATAAAGCGGCATTCGCTTTACTGAAAAATTATTATGGTACAGGGGGAGATCTTAATGTTGATGAAATTCACGAAGTTATACCTATCACGGAGGAATACGGCTTGTGGCATCCGCAGGAGGGTATCGTAAATGGGCATTACAACCCAAGTAAGCCTGATAAAATCAGAAAAATAGGACAACTAAGACAAGGGGTTTCAAAGGTAATAGAAGATGCCAACTACATTCCTGACGGAGCTCAAAAGAAATATGTAATTGCTGATATGATTACGGGCTATGGCGTAGCAGAGTCCATTCGGCATTTTTACGGTTTATGGGGAGGTAATTTAAAAGATAAAAAAGTAATTATACAAGGTTGGGGTAATGTGGGAGCTACAGCAGCTTTGTATTTGGCGAAAGAAGGGGCGAAAATTGTAGGCATTATTGATAGAGTAGGAGGAATTATCCATACAGAAGGTTTGGGTTTGGAGCAAGTAAAAAAACTATTTGCCGATAGAGAAAACAATACTTTAGTAGCTGAAAATATGCTTAGCTTTGAAGATATAAGTCAGAAAATATGGCATATTGGGGCAGAAATTTTTGTGCCTGCAGCAGCTTCAAGGCTGGTAAAACAAGAGCAAGCAGAAGCTCTCATACAAAGTGGTTTGGAGGTCGTGGCTTGCGGAGCTAACGTACCTTTCGCTGACCCCGAAATTTTCTACGGGAAGATTGCCCAAATGGTGGACGAAAAAGTGGCTCTTATTCCAGACTTTATCGCTAATTGTGGTATGGCTCGTACTTTTGCCTATCTGATGAGTGAAGAAGGGCATAATATCACTGACCAAGCCATTTTTGAAGATACCTCTCGTACTATTCGGATAGCTTTGGAGAAAATATATAAAGAAAATACACAAAAAACTTTGCTGACTGAAAAAGCTTTTGAAATAGCACTTAAACAATTAGTCTGATGAAGCCTCGTATTTTTTTCGTCGGGCTGCTACTTTTGGCGAGTTTGATAGCTTGCCAAAAAGTTACTAAAAATAAGCTAATGATGGATATAGAGGATAAAAAATGGCTGCTTGTGGCTTTGCCCTTGCAAAATATAATCCCTGATACGGCAACACAAAGTAAAAATTTACATTTTGTTTTACACAAAAAAGATAAAAAAATAACGGCTTTTACAGGTTGTAATGCTTTGGGTGGACAATATACACTTACAAAAAATACCATTAGCTTTTCAAGAGTTTTCAAAACAGAGATGTACTGTGAGGGAAAAATGGAGAGAGAGAATGAGTTTGCAAAAATATTTGGGGTTACAGTACTTTGGGAAATATCTGATAAGCAGGAGCTAATTATACGAAATATAGAGGGACAAATACTTGCTAAATTTATAGCGATTCCGAACTAAAAAAGCCTCGTAAAATTACGAGGCTTTTTTTATTTGAGAAGTCCTAAAATTAAGTTGGGGAACAAACCTATGGTAATCGTTAGCAAAGTAGTTAGTAAAAATGCCACAATGTAAGGTAGACTTACTTCTATTTTTGCTACTTCTTTTTTGTAAGGCTCTTTGAGATACATAGCAATAATTACTTTAAAGTAATAGTACAAACCAATAGTAGAGCTAACAGCTGCTATTACCAAGACCCAATACAAACCTCGTTCAAAGGCACTAATGAAAATCCATAATTTGCCAAAAAAACCAGCCGTAAGAGGAATACCCGCTAAAGAAAGCATTGCTACAGTCATTACGAATGCCAAAAAAGGATTAGTTTTTGCTAAACCATTAAAAGAGTTGTATTCTTCATTATGATTTTTGGAGGAAACTAAAATAAGTACCCCAAAAGCTGAAATCGTAGCAATAGAATAAGCTAATGTATACAACAAAATGGCTGAACTACTACGTTCATTGAATGCTACAACCGCTAAAAGTAAGTAGCCAGCGTGAGAAACACTTGAGTAAGCCATCATTCTCTTAAAACTTTGCTGATAAACAGCCGTTATGTTGGCTATTAGCAGCGTAAGAGCTACTAAGATAGTGAAACTAAGTTGCCAATAATTGTATGTATTGACAAAAGAGGTGGCTAAAAGTTTGAAAATCGCTGCGAAACCTGCTGTTTTTACAATCGTAGACATAAACATCGTAAAGAAAGTAGGAGCTCCGTCATACACATCGGCTGTCCAAAAATGAAAAGGAGCAACAGAAACTTTAAAGAGCATTCCTATCAGTGCGAACATCAATCCCAAATAAAGCATGGGAGATATAGTGGCTGTTTGGCTGGTATAAGATTTAATCTCACTAAGAGCAAAGCTTCCCGAAGCTCCATAAATCAAGGCAACGCCAAATAAAAAAATACCTGTTGCAAAAGAGCCTTGCAGAAAATACTTCATTGCTGCTTCATTGGAACGCATATTGCGTTTGTTTGCTCCCGTAAGCACGTACATAGAAACTGAAAGAATTTCTATGCCCACAAAAAGCATCATCAAACTCTCATAACTCACCATCATTACAGCACCCACTAAGGAAAAAAGCAAAATGGCATAGTACTCGGCAGGTTGAGCCTCTGCATCTTGGATATAATTTTTGGAAAGTGGAAGCATCAGAAAGGCAGAAAGCAGCAAAACAGCCACAAATAAAGTGCTTGTAGTGTTAGTTGCCATCATCGCATTATTGATGCTACTGCCAAAGTTTAGCGGATTTTGCCACTCTATCAAATTAGCTACAAAACTTAGCAATACAAAAATAATTGCTCCTATAAAAAGGACTTGTCGGTTTTTGAGAAAACCTAAAAATAAATTGGCAATGCCAAAAACAGAAAGTAATAAAATAGATAGCATTGAGGTATAGATTTATCTATGTTTTAATTGATAATCAGTAATTTTCTATAATTTTATTCTTTGTACCACAGAAATTAGCAAATCTTTGATTGTTGAATCTGAAAGTTTCAGTAATAAATTGGGAAATATACCCAAAACAAACACCATTGTAGCTAAAGGAATAAGCGTAAGGGCTTCTACCCAATTAAGGTCTTTCACATTAGCCGTTTTAGGATTTGCCTCACCAAACATAGCTCCCTGAAACATTCTTAGCATATAGACAGCTCCCAAAATAAGTGTAAGCCCCGCAAAAACTCCCATTCCAATAGCAAAACTTGGCGTAGAGATGTATGCTTTTGTAATACCCATTAAGAGCATAAACTCACCTACAAAACCATTAGTAAGAGGAAGTCCCACACTCCCTAACATCAAAATAGCAAAAAGTATTGTAAGCATAGGAGCAGACTTACTAAGCCCACTTAGTTCTGTGAGGTCACGACTTTGTGTTCTTTGTTGGATAATTTCTACCACAAAAAATAGACCTACTACATTTACCCCGTGAGCGAACATTTGTATCATAGAGCCTTGTAAAGCTATTTGCTGAAAAGTAAACAAGCCTGCTGCCATCAATCCAACGTGAGAGAAAGAAGAGTAAGCCAATATTTTCTTCATATCCTTCTGCTGAATGGCTATCACGGCACCATATACAATGCCAATCACGGCTAAAATAATTACTAAAAAGGCATTTTCAAAAAAAGCGGTAGGTAATACAGGCATTAGCCAGCGAAAAACACTATAAATCCCCATTTTTAACATAATACCTGAAAGTAACATAGTTGCTGGGGCTGGAGAGTTCGTATAGGTATCAGGTTGCCAAGTATGAAAAGGGAAAATAGGCATTTTGATAGCGAAAGCTATAAATAAAGCCCAAAACAGAACATTCTGCGTTTGGCTATCAAAGCCAAGTTTGTAGAAAATACTTGCCTCATCCGAATGATTTGCAGGTGTTTGCATATACATATACACTAAGGCTATCAGCATTAAGAGGCTACCAAACACAGTGTAAATGAAAAATTTGAAACTCGGTCTGATATTTTCTTCTCCCCCCCAAATCGCTGCCAAAAAATATACAGGAATCAAAGCTCCTTCCCAAAATAAATAATAAGCAAAAGCACTTTGAGCAGTGAAAACACCCACCAAAGAAGCCTGCATCAATAAAATTAGTCCATAAAAAACATTAGGCTTTTCATAGCTTTTATTGAAGGTGGATAAAATAATAAAAGGAACTAAAAATACGGTGAGCAAAAAAGGAATAATACTTAGTCCATCTATTGCCAAATGGAAATTTATCCCTGCGGAAGGTATCCAAGGCATATTACTTTCAAACTGGAGTTTGGCTAAGGGTTCAAATTTGGTGAAGATATAAAAACCCAGCCCCAATTCTATCAAACTGGCTACAAGGGCTATCAATTTGGCTTGGTTACGAATAAAAAAGGTAATAAGTGCGGCAAACAAAGGAACTAATACTAACCAAAGTGCTGTAATCATAAATGCGTTGTTTAAAATAAGTAATGATTATTTCAAGAAAATAACAAGTTGAAGGCAATAAGTACTACTGCTCCCAAAACGATAGCAAAAACATACGTCCCGATATTGCCTGTTTGTAGCTTTCTGAAAAGCCCTGCAAGCAACTGCAAGAGCTGGGCTGCTCCTTCCACAAAAAAGTCAATGATAGTTTCAAAGCTATTTCCTAAAAATCTTGATAAACTAAGAATAGGTTGCACAATGATTTTGTCATACAACTCGTCCACATAGTACTTTTGAGCCAATACATTGGCAACACCTTTCTGTTCTTGTTCTGCCTTAGGTACAGATTTTTGTACTACAAATTTCACATAAGCAAAAATAATAGCTCCTATGGCTAATACTACCGAAATAGCCATCAACATATACTCTGTACTATGCTCCAGATGAGCATGTGCAAATAATTGAGGATTTAATTTTTTTGATGTTTCGTAAAGAGGTGCTAAGAAATGATTAAGCCAATCTGCTTTTTTAGCGAAAACTTCAGGGATATTGAGCAAGCCTCCTCCGATGGAGAGCACCGCTAGAACCATCAAAGGGAAAGTCATTACTAAAGGAGATTCGTGTAAATGATGTTTCTGCTCTTCCGTGCCTCTAAATTCTCCCAAAAACGTAAGGAAAAACAAACGAAACATATAAAATGCTGTCATTGCTGAGCCGGCTACTGCTAAAGCCCAGAAAACAGGACTTTTTTGATACAAGTGCATCAAGATTTCATCTTTGGAGAAAAAACCTGCAAAGGGGGGAATTCCCGAAATAGCCAAAGTAGCCACCCCAAAAGTAAGAAAAGTGATAGGCATATACTTTCTCAAACCTCCCATATTACGGATATTTTGCTCGTGATGTAGAGCGTGTATGACACTACCCGCCCCCAAGAATAACAAAGCCTTGAAAAAAGCGTGTGTAATAACGTGAAACATTCCCGAAGTATAAGAAGCTACTCCCAAAGCCATAAACATATAACCCAATTGGCTTACAGTAGAGTATGCCAAAACTTTCTTAATGTCGTTTTGGAAAATAGCGATGGAAGCTGCCATTAAAGAGGTGAGAAGAGCTACTGCTAAAATAACATTGAGGGTGCTTGGAGCTAAGCTATACAAAAAATTAGAGCGAACTACCATATAAATGCCCGCTGTAACCATCGTGGCAGCGTGAATGAGAGCGGATACAGGCGTAGGTCCAGCCATTGCATCTGGCAACCAAGTATAAAGAGGTACTTGAGCTGATTTTCCCATTGCTCCTATGAAAAGCAAAGAGGTAACCAATATCATTTGCCAAGAATCCACCTTGTAAGGATTTAATTCTGGGTTTTTTAAGAAACCTTCTACTCCTTGATACTCCAAATTCCCTGTGTAGAAAAACACTAAAAAAATACCCAATAAAAGCCCTAAGTCTCCAATTCTATTCATTACAAATGCTTTCTGAGCGGCAGCATTGTAATTTCTGTTGGTGTTCCAAAAACCAATCAATAGAAAAGAGCAAAGCCCTACGCCTTCCCAACCAACAAACATTACCACGTAGTTGCTGCCTAAAATAAGCATCAACATAGAAAACATAAAAAGATTGAGGTAAGCCATAAACTTGCCAAAACCGGCATCTTCTTTCATATAGCCTGCCGAATAGATATGTATAAGTGTCCCGACACCTGTTACAAAAAGTAACATAATGAGCGAGAGTTGGTCTATTAAGAAAGAAAATTGTAAGTATAAACCATTAACGGCTATCCATTCTCCATATTTTACAGTAATAGCCTTAGCACCTCCTTGTCCAAAAGCCTGAAAAAGTAAAATAGTTATTACAAATGAAGCAAGGGGCATCAATATGGCAATCAGACTTGCTACATTTTTGGGTATCTTTTTGTAGCCCAAGCCATTGATGACAAAACCAATGAAAGGGAGGAGTAAAACAAGCAAGGTTAATAATTTAAAATCCATATACAGAGGGTTATTTCTTTAATTTCGTATAAATATTTTACTAAAACTTGATTTTATTGAGTTGTCCAATATCAATAGAACGTGTATTTCTGTAAATCATCACAATGATTGCCAAACCTACAGCTACTTCGGCGGCGGCTACTGCCATAATGAAGAATACGAATACTTGTCCAGAAGCATCACCTTTGTAAGCCGAAAAAGCTATAAAAAGCATATTTACGGCATTAAGCATCAACTCGATACACATAAAAATGATAAGAGCATTTTTGCGTGTAAGCACGCCTATTACACCAATACTAAATAGGGCTGAAGCAAGTATGATATAGTACTCTAAAGGTATTTGTTTGATAATTTCGGGCATAAATTATG
>JANRLU010000113.1:0-8349 GCA_033762275.1 Thermonemataceae bacterium
CTAACTTATCAAGCAAAATTTTTGAATAATGCGGATAATGCCGAAAATTATTTAGGAACTTCACAGAAAACAGCCCTAAATTTAGGTGTATACTTAGTTGATTTGGGGTATAACTCTCTTTATTTGAAGTCTCAAGAGGGACTTAAATATTTGAAATCTGTAAAAAAACTCTCTGACCAACTCAATATTTTGGACGACCAGACGAAGAGTATGCTCACCCGTTTTGAAAGCAATTTAGAAAATAGAGATTCTTTACTTACAATTGCTCGTGAGGGGTACTTTACCATAGATAATTATTTGCATAAAAACGAAAGAAAAGATGCTTCTGCCTATATTTTGGTGGGAAGCTGGATAGAGGGCTTGTATTTGGGAACGAGTTTGGTAAAAGAAAACCCTAATTTTGCTACTGATGAGAAATATAAGCCAATTTTGTGGAGAATAGGAGGGCAAAAAGAATCTTTGAATAATCTAATTAGTCTACTCAATAAATTTGATAAAAATAATCATAAAGACTTGATTGCTAAGCTTGAAGAACTTAAAAAAATATACGAATCCGTAAAGATAGAACAAGGAGAAGCTGATAGCGAAGAGCTTTTGGATATAGCAGAAATACAAAACTCTGATGAGTTGAGTGAGAAAGTGATGATGAAAACTTTGAAAAAAGTAGAAATATCCAAAGAAAATGTAGAAAAAATAGCTGAAAAAGTTACTGAAATCAGAAAAATGATTACAGAGAAGTAACCTTTCCAGAGCCTCTGAAACATAAGTTATGCTTTTGGAGGCTCTAAATTTATTTATGTATGCGTATCATTCCAGCGATAGACCTGATAGAAGGTAAGTGTGTCAGACTGCAACAAGGAGACTATACCCAAAAAAAAATCTATAATGAAAACCCTTTGGAGGTCGCTAAGTCATTTGTGGAGGCAGGTATCAAGTATTTGCATCTGGTGGATTTAGATGGGGCAAAACAAAAAAAGCCCGTAAATCTCTCAGTGTTGGAGAAAATTGCTACTCAGACAAATCTACAAATAGATTTTGGTGGAGGTATTTATACCAAAGATGCTGTAAGAGAAGTATTTGAGGCGGGAGCTTCACAGATTACGGCAGGAAGTATGGTATTAAAAAATCCTGCGTTATTTGAGGAAATTCTGGGGGCCTATGGTAGTGAAAAAATAATCTTGGGAGCTGACACTAAAAACAGAAAAATTGCCATTGGGGCTTGGGAAGAAACCACTGAAATAGATATATTGGATTTTCTCAGTAAGTACTATCATAAAGGCGTTAAGTACGCTGTTTGTACGGATATCAGCAAAGATGGGCTTTTGGCAGGAACAGCTTGGGAACTTTATCAAGAGATATTAAAAAAAGTGCCTGATTTACAGCTAATTGCAAGTGGGGGGGTGAGTTCTTTAGAAGATTTGAAAATCTTACAAAAAGTAGGTGTAGAGGCGGTTATTGTTGGAAAGGCAATTTATGAAGGGAAAATTACATTAAAAGAAATTGCAAACTTGGGCTAATATGCTGGTCGTATTTTTTTGGTTTTTTATATTTTTATTTTTTCTGGGGCTTCTCTTGCTGATTATCAGTTTTTTCTTTAAAAAAAGCCGAGACTTAAGGAAATTATCTCTTCTGATTACGATTCTTTCGCTTTTTGCATTCGTTTTGACGGCAAGAAGTTGTACCCAAAAAGTAAAAAACGATTTCAAGCATATCAAACGCTAAAACGCTTATGTAAAGTTGTGTAAGGATACCTTCAACACAGACACATCATCTATTTGCTCTTCTATTGCTTTCCAAGCCTCAAATTCTCTTTGGATAGTCTTTTGTTGTTGTTTGTGAGGAAGTAAAGAAGTCTGCTCTATGAGTTCTCTAAAATTTTTCCTTGAGTATTTTCTGTTTTTTTCACCACCAAATTGGTCTTGAAAACCATCAGAAAATAAATAGATTTGACACTCTTTTTGATAAGAAACTTTCTCTACACCAAACTTTTTTTCTTTTTCCAGAAATCCTCCAATTCCTAATTTATCAGCTTTTAGCTCCAGAAACATTCCATCTATTCTTAAAAAAGCATTATTATTGGCGGCTGCAAACAAAATTTCTTTCTTTTCCTTATCAATTATACAAATACTTATATCCATACCGTCCTGATTTCCGCTTACTTCCTGATGAAGGGCTTGTATTAAATCTTTATTTAACCTTTCCAAAATGATATGCGGCTCTGTGATTTTCTCTGAGACGATAAGATTATTAAGTAAGGCAATACCTAAACTGCTCATAAAAGCTCCAGGTACGCCATGTCCTGTGCAATCTGCCAAAGCTAAGATACCTCTGCCGTTTTGCTCCGAAAAGTAATAAAAATCGCCACTAACGATATGTTTAGGTCTATAAAAAATAAAAACATTGTCAAAATAGCTTTCTAAAGACTCTTGAGAGGGTAGTAAAGCTCCTTGAATATTTTTTGCATAATGAATACTATCCAAGGTATTTTGTCTTTCTATTTCCAAAAGTTTTTTTTGCTCGTAAAGCATATCTCTTTGGGTTACGATTTCTTCATTTTGCTGATTTATTTCTATATTTTTGGCTTGCAAGTTATCGTTGGCTGTTTTTCTTTGAATATTTGCTCTCCAAAGCACCAATGCTAAGGCAACAACAAGCGTACCGATAATAGCAAATACGAAGGTTAATTGCCTTTGTTTATCCAAAACTTCGGCTTGTATGCGGGCTTCTTTTTTGAGAATTTCTTTTTCTTGCTGTTCTTTTTCTGCTTTTAGTTGTATTTCTCTTTCTATGATTTTTTGTTTTTCTAATGTGATTTTCTGTAGCTGATTTTCAGAGCTTAATAGCTCATTTTTAGTATTCAAAATTTCATTTTCTTGGCTTTGCTTGAGGGCAATCAATTTGCTTTCTTGAGCTTCTAACTCTTTAAGTTGGTTGTTTTTTCTCAGAATTTCATTCTCTTTAATTTTTTCTTTAAAATCAAATTTGTTTTGTAATTTGGCTAAGGCATCTCCTATTTTTTCACTTTGTAGTTCATCACGAAGTTGCTGGAACTTCATTTCATAAGCCAATATTTGGCTCATATTATTGTTTGCTTTGGCTTCATATACAATCAAATCATAATACACATTAGCTAATTCCTCTTTTGCCCCAATTTTTTCGGCTAAGGCTTTACTCTCCAACAATAACTTTTCAGCATCTTGGTTTTTTTGCATATTCATATATATTTTAGCCAAATTTCGGCGGGTAAGCGAGCCATTGTAATTATCTTGTATTTCATCAGCAAGTTGGATAGCTTTTTGGGCATAGGTCAGGGCTTTATCCGTAGTACTTACTTGGAGGGTATAGATGCTTGCCAAATTTGTATAATTGAGCATCATTAGTTTTTTATTATTTTTTTGCTGGGCAATTTCCAAGGATTCTTTGAAATAATTTTCTGCTTTTTGAGGAGTTTCAGTACGAAGATACAAAGCACCAATATTGTTGAGATTGGTAGCAATTTGTACTTGGTTGTTGAGGTTTTTATTGATAGCTAAGGCTTCTTCGTAATACTTGATAGCTTCTTTCAAATTGCCCTGAAATCTATATATTTCACCTATGTTATTAAGTGCGGCAGCTTCTAAGCGTAAATTTTGTAGTTTTTTGGCATAGCCCAAGCCTTTTAAATAATTGGAGAGAGCCTCTGGGTATTCGCCTGTATTTCTGTACACGTTTCCCAAATTGATATGACTCTTGCAAAGCTGTACTTCATCTTTGATATTATTTGCCCAAAATATAGCTTGTTGATGATTTTGAATAGATAACAAATATTGCCCTTGAAAGCGATAGGTACTTGCCAAATTGCTATGGCTACGGATAATTCCTTTTTTGAAATTTAATTTTTGAGCAAAATTATGAGCCTTTTGATAATAAGGAAGAGCTTTTGTGTAGTTTTGCTCATCATAGTATACATCACCAAGCTGATTAAGCAAATTCACCAAATTGCTGTCAACTTTATTATTATTTATTTTACTTTCAAGCTCTTGAATGCTGACTTTTTGGGCTTGAACACCAATCAAAGAAAAAATTGAGAGCGTGAGTAATAAAAAAATAATACGCATAAGTTTTATGTATTGAGCAGATGGCTAAGTTTAGGCAAGCTACTCATTTTTTATTTTTGTAGCAAATTGATAGCTAAAATCTCGTCTACGTATTGTCGAGTGTTAGCAAGGCGTGGGACTTTGTGTTGCCCTCCAAGTTTGCCTTTTATCTTGAGCCAATTATGAAAAGTGTCTTTAGGTACGCTCTGTACGAAAGGTTTTTGTAGAGCAATATCTTGGTAGCGTTTGGCATCATAATCAGAGTTTACGGCTCGTAAGGTTTTATCCAAAACTTCTGTAAAAAGGGTTAAATTATTAGGTTCTTGCTCAAACTCTATGAGCCATTCGTGCCCTCCCTTGTTGTCGTTACCAATATAAATAGGGCAGGCAGTAAAGTCTATAATAGTGGCGTTAGTAGCTTGGCAGGCTTTGGCGATGGCTACATCAGCGTTTTCTACCATTAGTTCTTCTCCAAAGGCATTGATAAAATGCTTGGTTCTACCCGTAATTTTGATGCGATAAGGGTTTTTTGAAGTAAATTTGATGGTATCACCAATTTTATACCGCCATAAGCCCGCATTTGTTGAGATAAGCATGGCGTAGTTCTTATGAAGTTCTACCTCTTCTATGGTTCTGGTTTTAGGGAATGGATTTTCCCAATCCTCCATTTCTACAAATTCATAAAATACACCATAGTCCAACATTAGAAGCATATCATCTCTGCTAAAGTCATCTTGCAAACCAAAAAAACCTTCGGAGGCATTATAGACCTCCATAAAACTTATGCCAGGGGCGAGTTGCCCGAAAAGCTCTTTGTACGGCTGAAAAGAAACTGCCCCGTGAAAAAACGCTTCCAAATTCTCCCAAACCTCTAAAATATGATTTTTACCTGTTATTTCTAAAACTCTTTGTAAAACCATTATCATCCACGTGGGTACGCCCAAAAGGCTTGTAATATTTTCGGAGAGAGTTTCTTTTGCCATTCTTTCTATTTTTTCTTCCCATTTGCTAAGCATTGCTACCTCCAAACTAGGGGCTCTTAGTTTTTGAGCCCAAAAAGGCAGTTGTTGAGTCATTACTGCTGAAACATCTCCAAAGTAAGTCCCTTTGTACTCAGGGTGTTCCTGATAAGTTCCACCGATAGCTAAACTCTTGCCTAAAGCAAAACGAGTTTGAGGCTTATTTTCTATATACAAAGCCATCATATCTCTGCCACCTCGAAAATGGCAAGTTTGTAAAGATTCAGGAGATACAGGGATAAACTTGCTTCTATCATTGGTAGTACCCGAAGACTTTGAAAACCAGCGAATTGGGCTTGCCCAAAGCACATTTTGTTCCCCTTGCATCATTCGCATAATATAAGGATTCAAATCTTCATAAGCTGATACGGGTACTTGCTGGCGATATTGCTCTATATTTCTGATTTGGTGATAGTGATACTTTTTACCCCATTCTGTATTTTTTGCATTCGATAGTAAACCAAAAAATTGTTTCTCTTGCACATCGCCTGGGTGTTGCATAAAATAGTTAATACGCTGATAAGGACGATGTAAGACGTGTTTAATAAAGGGTAGTAAAGGCTTTAACCAATTCATAGTGAATAACTAAACAAAGCAACATTTAAGTATAAAGAATACAAAACTAAGAAAACTAAAGGTTATTTTCAAGATTTTTGTGATTTTACTGTAAAGCTACCCCGTAAGTTTTGAGTTGCTTTATCATTGCGGCAAGCCCATTAGCTCGCGTCATAGAGAGTTGTTCTTTAAGCCCGATTTTCTCTAAAAAAAATAGATCGGCTGTGGCTATTTCCTCTGCTTTTTGCCCTGATAAAACATTGATAAGCATAGCTACTAAGCCTTTGGCTATCAGAGCATCGCTGTCGCCTTCAAAAATTATTTTATCGTCTTTTTTTTCTGCATAAAACCAAACTTTTGATTGGCAGCCTTTTACCAAATTATCTTCCGTCTTGTGGTTTTCTGGCATAGGAGAGAGCGTTTTTCCTTGCTCAATAATGTAGGCGTATTTATCTTCCCAATTATCTAAGAGTTCAAAATTAGCCACAATTTCGTTTTGTATTTCTATGATGCTCATATATTTAGTTTTTTGAGAGAACATTTTTTTTGTTTTTATTGTTGCAAATTTAGATTTTTGGCTCAAATTTTGATTATCTTTAGAAAATATTTTTTATGAAAAAAACATCTCTTTTATTACTAATAAGTTTCTTTTCGCTTGGGCTAAGAGCTCAAGACTTAAAACTTAATATTTCGGCTGTATACCCCCAAACAGACGAAAAGCAGCAAATTTTGTACGCTATTAGCGTTAATGGGCAGTCTTTAGATGCCATAGACACACTTGTTATAGAAAATAACAAAATAAAAAAAACTGTAAAACTCAAAAAAGCGGGTTTGTATTTGCTCAAAAATGCTAACAAGAATGCTATTTTGGCAGTGGAGGAAAATAACGAACAAATAGCCATTGATTTTACGGCTGAAAATCCCAAAATTACAGGAACTTCCAAAGGTACTAACCTCTTACAATCTTATTTCCAAAAAAATCAAGACCTTTCAGAAAAGCATCTCAAACCCATAGAAGCCGAATACCTAAAAGTGCAAGGAAATCAGGAGGAAGAAGAAAAACTAATAGTAGCTTACCAGAAATCCCAACAAAAAGTAACTAAAGAGCTAAGCCAATTTGTAATAGATAATTTTGGTAGCTCTGTTGCTCTTGGTTTTGTGGTACTCAGTTGGGACGATAACGCAGAAGCGAAAGATATGGCTCTTATCAATGAAAGAGTGCAAAAGAAATTCAAGAATACAGATTTTGCTGCCTACACCCAAAGCCGTTATGAGATGTTAAAGTCTTTAGCAATAGGGGAACTTGCCCCAGATTTGGAGTTGGCAAATGTGGAAGGTAAAAATATAAAACTTTCTTCACTAAGAGGTAAATATGTATTGATAGATTTTTGGGCGGCTTGGTGTGGTCCTTGTCGTGCTGAAAACCCCAATGTAGTAAAAACTTATGAGGCTTTCAAAGGAAAAGGTTTTGATATTTATGGCGTATCTTTGGATAATAGCAAAGATGCTTGGAAAAAAGCCATAGAAAAAGACCAACTTACTTGGAATAATGTTTCTGATTTGCAAGGTTGGCAAAGTTCTGCTGCTCAGTTGTATGCAGTTACCTCTATTCCAAATAATTTTCTGTTGGATAAAGAGGGGAAAATAGTTGCTAAAAACTTGCGAGGTAAATCCTTAGAAAGAAAATTAAAGGAGTTGATGCCCTAAAAAATAGAAGTCGGTTAGGTACACCTTAGCCGACTTCCTGCATCATACTCGTTCCGCCTGTATGTATGGCTAAAATTTTGTCTTTTTCTTTAAAAAAACCTTTTTTAGCTAAATCTGCAATTCCCCAGAACATTTTAGCCGTATAAACAGGCTCTATACAAAAGTTGTATTTTTTATGGAACTCCGCAATAAAATTACTCAAATTTGCATCACTCTTGGCATATCCTCCAAAGTGATAATCTAAATGCAAGGTAAAATCTTGGTAAGGGGAAAAATTTGCCACATCTAACAATTTTTTGATGTCTTCCACAAGAAAACCAGCATTTTTTAGTACGGCAAAACCGTGTAACTTGGTGGTAGAGTTGTACAAACTTTTGGCTAAACCTGCTAAAGTCCCTCCTGTACCCACACAAGAGCTAATATGTTCAAAATGAATGGGATATGACTTTAGGAAGGTGAGAATTTCTGAAGTACCTTGCAGAGCAAGCGAGTTACTTCCTCCCTCGGGTATGAGATAGAACTCCCCAAAAACTTCTTTGAGTTTTTCAATGAAATTAGCTGAATATTTATGTTGCTCGCGGTATTGTTCTCGGCTTACAAAATAAAATTGCATTCCAAAGTCTTGTGCTTGCTTCAATACGGGGTTTAGCTTCTGTTGGAGTTCTTCTCCTCTGATAACCCCAATCGTCTGTAAATCAAATAGTTGACCTGCGACTGCTGTAGCCAAAATATGGTTGGAGTGAGCCCCCCCAAAAGTGAGAATCTTCTGAAACTTCTTTTTTTGGGCTTCTAAGAGGTTGTATTTTAGTTTAAACCATTTGTTACCAGAAATATAAGGGTGTAGTTTATCCAGACGTAGCACAAAAAGTGTTAGTTGTAAGGAGTTATCACCAAAAAAATCGGAGGAGATTTGTTCTACAAAATTTGCTAAATTGGGGTTCTCAAACATTAATTTAGTTTATTTTACGCTTTTAAATTAAGATATATACTCG
>JANRLU010000114.1:0-15217 GCA_033762275.1 Thermonemataceae bacterium
TTACCATCAACCCAATATCAAGGCTCAATTAGAAAATGGAAAAATTGAAGATTTTTTCAATATTACAATTCCAGAATACCTTCAAAAATTGGAGAATATGAATGGGACGCTCAAAAGGGTGTTCAAACGTTTTACCAAAAATATAGATTTGTTGGCTTTATTTAATGAGGCTCGCCAAAAATTAGCCGGCGAACTGAATCTGGAAAGCCTCAAAAAGTATGTAGCCTCACAAGCGGCAGAGAAAGTTCCTTTGCCGCTTATTTCCAAACCTACTTGGCTTTGGGTTTTGCTGATTGTTTTACTTAATACGCTTTTGTTTGTAGCGGGCTTACTTCTATTAGCCTAAACCAATATTTTTTGGCAGCCCATTACTCTTACGAAAGCTCCTTTATTATGCTCGCCTGCTATTTTTTTGGACATTGTTTTCATGGTTTCATTGCTTGCATTAAACATAAAAATAGCTTGCTCAGCAACTTCAGACTGATAGAAACGCTCAACAGCGTTAGCAATAATGGCAATGCTCGCCTTGGTATTTCGGTAGGCATTATCTACAAAAAGAGAAGTAATTTGGATTGTTTTGGTAGTTACCAAATGTGTGATAAGCCAACCTACAATTTCATTTTCATGCCAAAGCACCAAACTTGAGTTTTTTTCAAGGATATGAGGTAGTTGAAAAGGAGAGAGCATTTCAGGATACCAATTTTCGTTTTTTTGTTTTTCTTGTATATAAGCCATATTTTCAGGGCTAAGCTCTGCCCAAAGGCTTGCCTTGAAGTTTTGTGGGTATTCTTTGATTTGAAACCAAGGTAAATCTTTGATTTGATTGTAATGTAGTTTGAGCATTACTAATTTTTCTTGGGGTGTTTGCCAGGCATTTTTAGCCAAAAGTTTGGGCATAATTTTGATGCTATCCCAGTTATCTTGGAACAAAATAATCATATTAGTAAGGTGATGATTTTGAGCTATTTGTTCGGCTATTTTGAGGAGTTGGCTACCAATACCTTTGTGTCTGTGAGTATCTGTTACTTTCAATGACAAAACTTTCATCATCTTTTTTTGAGGTAATAACTCTAAAATAGCAGCACCGATACGTTCTTTCCCCCAGAGGGCTTCTATGACAAAAAAAGGTTCTTGTAAATTTCTTACTTTAGATTTTTGAACAAAACTTGGAAAACTGAAAGCCTCAAAGTTGTGAGCAACTTGTTGGGTACTCAAATTCCGATGTACTAAGTATTGGTAGGTCATAATGGGTTATGTTAATTAAAAATTTTGCAAAAGTTAAAAAAAATGGAAAAATATTTTGCAAAGAAATAAAAAAAAAATAACTTGTGAGGAAATTTAAGATTAACAACTAATTTGCGAAAATTATGAGGCACTTTTTATCTCAACAATATCAAAATACGCTCCTTAAATACAAAAAATTTAAAAGCCGTTTTGAAAAGAATTTAGAAGTAGGCATCTCAAAGAAAAAACGTTACTCGCTTGCACAGCGTTTGAAAAGACTTTGGGGGCAACTTAGCCGTTTGGAAGCCCAATTAAAATTGGCAGGTACAGCAGGCGTATTATCTTTGGCTCTGAGTGTGGCTCCTCAAAATGAAGCGAAAGCTCAAAATACCTTCAAATATTATCCCAGAACATTAGGCTTATCCGCTACAGACTTTTCAGCGAGCAGTGCCCCTACTTATCCTACCTTCGCTGATTTGGATAATGATGGGGATAAAGACTTGATTTTGGGTACGTATGGAGGAGATATTTTGTTTTACCGAAGAGGGGTTGATGATTATGGTGCAGGTGTTTATGAGTTGGTATCAAATGATAGTGATGCAAGTCCCTTTAAGGACTTAGGTTTTGCCTATGGTTATGCTTCTCCTACCTTTGCTGATATAGATAATGACGGGGACTTAGATATGCTCGTTGGGTACAAATACTATTATGAGGGAAAAGTTGCTTTATACAAAAATGTAAACGGGAAATTTGTGGCTTTTGAGGGAAGTGCAAACCCTTTTAGAGATGTTTCTACCTTCGGCTATTTGGGAACAGGTGGGGCAAGACCACAAATGCTTGATGCTGATAATGATGGAGACTTAGACTTATTTGTATCAGGCTTGGAAAGCGATAAATATGAGGTAGTGGTAAAATACTACGAAAATGAAGGTTATAATACAAGCGTTTTCACAGAAAGAACAGGGGTGGATAATCCTCTAGGGCACGTGAGCATAGGTTATAATGGTACAGTGCCAAGTGGGTATTATTATACGGGTTATGGGGCTCTTACTTTTGCAGATGCTGATAACGACGGTGATATGGATGCCTTCGTAGGTGAAAAGTATGGATATATCTACGAATACAAAAATAATGGAGATAATACTTTTGCGGCAGGTGTACTTCGTAACGACTTGTCTCTTTCTTCTGTTACAAGCTATGCTTCTTGTCCAGCTTTAGCTTTTGAAGACTTAGATGCTGGCGTTGATGGAAATTTAGACGCAGTAATAGGTAGTAAGTACGGTACAGCTTTGCATTATGCCGAGAATGACGGTGCAGGTGCTTTTACAATTACAGCAGATATAAATGCTCCTACAGTTCCTTTTGATATCAAAAACGCTCCTTCCATCAGTTTGGATAATATGGCTGGAACGGCTTCAGCTGACCTAGATGGTGATGGTGATGTTGATTTCTTAACAATAGACTTCTACGGGCAAGTTCGTCACTTCTCTAATAATGGTGATAATACCTTAGAGGAACTTACAGGAACAGCCTTTACAGCCATTTCAGGTCTTGCCTATATTCCCAAAATTGATATTGCTGATTTCGATGGAGATGGAAACCAAGACGTTTTTATTGCAGATTATTATAGCCCAACTATTCGTTACTTCAAAAATGATGGTACAACACTCACAGAAGTTACTGGTGCATCTAATCCGTTAAATGTTATACCCATAGTGAGTGTAACAGGCCTTCAGTTAGTAGATTTTGATACTGATGGTGATTTAGATGTAGCTCTCGGAGATGAGGTAGATATGAAAATGTACGTGAATGATGGAAGTTCTTTTACTTTAGCTACAGGCTATGCTAATCCTTTTGAAGGAATAGTAAATAATCCTAATATTGTTAGTGCTTATAAATATACAACCCCTCGTTTCGTAGATATTGATGGAGACCAAGATTTAGATATAGTATTCGGTGTATTTAATAACTTAGATGACCCTACTTCAGCAACTAACCCTGATTTCTCTAATACAAAACTCACCTACTATCTTAATGATGGTGGTGTTTATGCAAAAGTAGGTGATACTGATTCACCTTTTGCTGGTATTTCAGTAGCTCGCTTTGCTGACCCTGATTTTGCGGATATAGATGGTGATGGTGATGAGGATTTATTAGTAGGAGAATTTGCGGGAGCAGCCCGTGTACAGTATTTTGAGCGTGCTGGCAATACAACTTGTGCAAGAGTAGCTGAAATCAGACGTGAGATACAAGTTAATGAACTCTACACTTTTAACTCTGAAGAGTTTAAGGACGCGTATGATGATACCCCTGATACACAATACAAAGATTTTCCTAAAGTGAAAATTTATACAACCCCTCAATTCGGGCAGTTAAGGGCAGCAGGTAACTTGGTGAACCCAGGTACAGAGATTGCCTACGCAGACCTTGGAGAGTTAGTGTATACGCCTAATGATGGCTACACGGGTTTAGATGCTTTCACTTGGGCAGCTTTTGACCCCATTGGAGAGTGTTATTCTACTGCTTCTTATGTTCGTTTTGGTATCGGTACAGACGTTACCGCCATCAATGATGAACTTAATCAATATGTGAAAGTTTATCCTAACCCTACACAAAATAGTTTCCAAATTGATGTAGACAAGGCTTTAAGTGGTGCTGTGGAGCTAAAACTTTACAATGCAGTAGGTACTTTACTACAAGTATATCAGTATGATAGTCCTTCTCAGATAGAGGCAATTAGTCTGCAAAATCAGCCTAAAGGCCTGTATATCTTGCGTATCGCAAGCGAAGGAAAGAGCGGAGCTATCAAGGTGGTAAAACAATAAAATAGATTTTTCGCGAGTTACAAATCAAAAAAATCCTCAAATATTTGAGGATTTTTTTATGGGGTTTTTAATACGAAAAGATTATTTATCTGCAAGTTACTTATAGAATTATGGTACGTATGCTAAGCCATAGCTAAAGGATAACCGCTCCAAAGTAAAATGAGGAGTAAAATTCCTAAAACAATTCTGTACCAAGCGAAAAGTTTGAAGCCATATTTGCTCAAAAAGCCAATGAAAAATTTGATAGCCAGCATAGCTACTACAAAAGCTACTACATTGCCAAGCAACAGAATAGGCAAATAATCTTGCCAATGTGTGAGCAGTAAAGTCTTTTCATCATAAAGACTTTTGGCAGTGGCAGCAAACATCGTAGGTACTGCCAAGAAAAAGGAAAATTCAGCAGCATTTTTTCTGTTCAAACCTTGCCCCAAAGCTCCAATAATACTTGCTGCAGAGCGACTTACACCAGGTACCATAGCAAAACACTGAAAAACACCAATCATAAAAGCTTTAAAATAACTAAGTTCTTGCTTTTCCTCAGCTATTACTTCATTTTTGGCAAAGATTTTATCCACAAAAAGTAAGAAAATCCCCCCTAAAAGTAAGGTGTAAGCCACCACATCAACCCGCTCCAGAAGAGCATCTATATGTTTTTTGAGTAGCAAGCCCACTACAGCGGCAGGTATAAAAGCCACAATCAACTTGAAGTAGAAGCCAAAATCCTGAAAAAATCGCCTCCAATACAAGACCACAACCGAAAGGATAGCTCCTAATTGAATACTCACAATAAAAATCTTGAAAAAATCATTGGCTTGCATCTTAGCAAAGGCTGCCGTAATAATCATATGCCCCGTAGAAGAAATGGGCAAAAACTCTGTGAGTCCTTCTACGATAGCCAATAAAATCGCCTCTAAAACGCTCATTTTTTAGCTTTGTGAAAAATCGCCCAAAACTGAATAAAAAAACCCAAAAGTAGCACAATTGGTCCAAGCGTAATGCCCATTGTTCCGAAGCCGTAGGCTTCTTTATCGTTTGCCATAATAATAAAACCAAGCAGCAGTAATAGAATACCTCCAATCATGATGAGGTAATTACTTTTTTGGAAAGGAAAAGGGTTTTTATCTGTATTTTGCATAAAAATTGCTATTATCTTGCAAAGAAAAGTCTTTTTATCGGATTTTTCAAGACGAATTTTGTAATTTGCACTTTTAAAATCATTGTGATGATAGAGTTTATTAAAAATGAGTTCTTAGAAGCTCAAAAAGTTTTGAATAATTTTTTCCAAAATGAGGCTAATCTGCAACAAATTTTGCTTACTGCCCAAAAAATGAGCGAGGCAATCTCTCAGGGAAAAAAAATAATAGCTTGTGGAAACGGAGGTTCTCACTGTGATGCGATGCACTTTGCCGAAGAGCTAAGTGGTAAGTATCGCGAAAACAGAAAGGCTCTACCTGCAATGGCTATTTCAGATAGTGGGCATATTACTTGTGTGGGGAATGATTTTGGCTTCGACCAAGTTTTTGCTCGTTTTGTAGAGGCTATTGGGCAAAAAGGAGATGTTTTGGTCGGTATCAGCACCAGCGGAAACTCCACGAATGTATTACGAGCTTTTGAAGTAGCTCGCCAGAAAGGAATACTCTGTATTGCTCTTACAGGTAAAAATGGTGGTAAATTAGCCGATTTAGCTGACTTTGAGATTAGAGTGCCTCACCAAGGTTATGCAGACCGTATCCAAGAGATTCATATCAAGGTGATTCATACTTGGATAGCTCTCATCGAAAAAAATTTAGGTTTGGTATAAAAATTGTACGATTTTTGAGGAAAACAAGGTATGGCAGAAACTAAAAGACAGCAAAAGTTCGCAAGGCTAATTCAAAAAGAATTGGCAGATATTTTTCAGAGTGATGTAAAGCATTTATTCTCAGGGCTTTTTATCACAATTACTACCGTGAAAGTAAGCCCCGATTTATCTTTGGCGAAAATTTACCTCACTTTTCTTAACCAAAAAGATAAAGAAGGAACTTTGGCAGATATAGAAGAAAAAAACAAAGTTATCCGAATGGAGCTTTCAAAGCGTATCGGCAAGCAAGTTCGTATCATTCCAGAATTACATTTTTACTTGGACGATACCGCCGAATATGCTTCCAAAATAGAAAATATTTTTGAAAAAATAGAAATTCCGCCCGCAGATAAAGAGTATAATATTGATTACAATATAACTGAAATTGATGATGAGGACTAAATATTTATATTTTTGCTTATTCAGCCTCCTTTTTTCGCAGGCTTTCGCTCAAAATTATACCGACTATAAACCTATATACAAAAAGTGGTCTCCAAGCTATATTGTAGACAAAATTGAATATACTTCCACCCGAACCATCGTGTACTTCAGGTATATTTCTACTTACGACTACAATTCTGTAACCTATTATGGCAAAGACCACGAAGATAGGTGGGTCTTTGAGAATGTAGACAACCCTGATGAAACATATCCACACATAGACGTTAAAAACATCAAAAAGAATGGAGAACTTTTATTGGCTTCTCTTACGAGCAGTGGCAAAGACCAAGTAACATACTCAGCGAAAACAGGTGATGTGCTTACTTGTGAGGTTCATTTTAGGCGTTTGCCCAATAAAATGAAAAAGGGGCATTTTTTAGAAGGAAAAAATCAGAAAGCATCTCGTAATCACTTCCATGCCTTAAATGTAAAATTAAAAACTTCCGAAGACCCAGACTTAGGCTCTTACGAAGATATGGTGAACATTGTTCAAAACTTTGAGAGGCAAAACATAGGACGCCCCAAGACGGAGTTCAGGTTGCCCCCTAAGCAAAATAATACGAAAAAAATTACAACGAATAATACCCAAGTGAAAATAACGCCTCCTAAAAAGCCTATTGCACCACGCTTGAAGCCCCCTACGATGCCAGAATACCCGCAGGAGGCACAAACAAGAAGTTAGACTATTGTTCCTTTTTCTAAGCCAATCTTGATATTTTCAAGCATTATAGCTGTCATTTTATCCAAATCGTAGTTGGGTTGCCAGCCCCAATCTTTGCGAGCTTGGCTATCATCTATGCTATTAGGCCAAGAATCTGCGATAGCCTGACGAAAATCGGGAGCATAGCTGATGGAAAATTCAGGAATAAATTTTTGTATAGATTGAGCTATCTCTTTAGGCGAAAAGCTCATAGCTGAAAGATTGTAGGAAGTTCTGACAGAAATTTTGGCAGCATCAGCATGCATCAAATCTAAGGTAGCTTTGATAGCATCTTCCATATACATCATTGGCAAATAGGTATTTTCTGAAAGAAAGCACTCATAATGCTTGGCATACAAGGCTTTATGATAAATATCCACCGCATAGTCTGTAGTGCCACCACCAGGCATAGATTTGTAGCCGATAAGCCCCGGATAACGTAAACTCCTTACATCTACACCATAACGTTTAAAATAATAATTGCACCAACCTTCCCCTGCCTGCTTACTAATGCCATAAACCGTAGTCGGCTCCATAGAGCAAAATTGAGGTGTGTGGTCAGGCGGAGTGGTAGGTCCAAATACGGCAATGGAGCTTGGAAAATATACTTTGTCCAATTTTTTTTCTATGGCTATATCCAATACATTGATAAGCCCTTGCATATTGAGTTGCCAAGCGTGTTTGGGGTGTTTCTCTCCTGTAGCTGATAGCATCGCTGCTAAATGGTAAATTTGTGTTACCTTATGTTTCTCCACAATCTCATTGAGGCGGATAGCATTAAGAATATCCAATTTTTCAAAAATACCTAACTCTTCTTTTCTTGTTTTAGCAGGTTCTCTTACGTCTGCGGCTATTACATGAGCCACTCCATAAGCGTTTTGTAAGGCAAGTACCAATTCTGTTCCTAATTGTCCTGCCGAACCTATTACTAAGATAACGTCTTTCTGCATAAATTTTAAATTTCCCCAAAAATGCTATTTTTTCTTTGAATAATTATACAAAATGGCTAAAAATTATCTCTTATTCATCAAAGATTCTATTTCTTCAGCCTCTATGGGGATATGCTCCATCAAATCTATATTGCCATCATCAGTGATAAGAATATCGTTCTCTAACCTGATGCCTAAATTTTCTTCAGGGATATAAATACCTGGTTCGCAAGTAAATACCATTCCTGCCTCAAAAATATGATGTTTGCTGCCTACATCGTGTACATCAAGCCCTAAAAGATGCGAGGTACCGTGCATAAAATATTTTTTGTAAAGAGGAAAATCAGGATTTTGACTTTCTACTTCGTGTTTGCGAAGCAAACCTAAGCCAATCAACTCACTTTCCATCATTTTACCAACCTCTTTATGGTATTTTTCTAGATTATTACCTTTTACGAGCATAATGCGAGCTGCTTTCATCACACGAAGTACGGCATTGTATACCTCTTTTTGGCGAGGCGTAAAACGCCCACTCACAGGCACACATCGTGTCATATCCGAAGCATAATTAGCGTACTCTGCTCCCACGTCAATCAGAATAACATCTCCATCTTTACATACTTGGTTATTTTCTATATAATGCAGCACACAAGCATTTTTGCCCGAAGCGATAATAGGCGTGTAGGCAAAGCCTTTGGAACGATTACGTAAAAATTCGTGGGCAAACTCTGCCTCTATTTCGTACTCCCAAACATTAGGTTTGATAAAATTCAGCACTCTTCTAAAACCTTTCTCCGTAATTTGGCAAGCCTTTTGCATCAAAAATATCTCCCAACTTGATTTTACTGCTCGCAAACGATGCATAATAGGAGCAATACGTTTGTAAGTGTGAAGAGGAAATTTTTGCTGGCAATATTTTATAAAACGAGCATCACGAGTTTCTACTTCCACAACAGCTCTGGTATGTTCGTTGGTATTGAGGTAAATATTTTCGGATTCAAAGGCAAGTAAGGTAAATACATGCTCAAACTCAGATGTCCAATAAATTGTATGGATGCCCGAAACTTGCTCAGCTTCTTCTTTGCTGAGCTTGTGCCCTTCCCAAGTAGCAATATGCTCATTGGTTTCTTTGATAAAAAGAACCTCTCGCATCTTTTTATTGCGGGCATCAGGGCAAATCAGAAGTATGGTTTCTTCTTGGTCTATACCTGTGAGGTAAAATAAATCACTATTTTGCCTGAAAGCCATTGTGCCATCGGCATTGGTAGGCATAATATCATTAGATTGAAAAACAGCGATAGACTCTGGAACAAGGTTGTTCGTGAAATTCTTACGATTCTCTATGAACAGTTCGTTAGGTATGGGTAAATATCTCATTGAAGGCAATTTTTGCGGGAAAATTACTCAATTCTTCTGATACAGTCAATTTTTTAATACTATTTCTCTAAAAGGCTTGTTTTTTCGGCTTTTTCAAATAAATTTGGGAGGAAATATTAGTTTATTTATGATTGTCAAAGAGAAATTAAATAATACCATAGAGCAAAGCGACTATATCAGCCGAGATTTGAGTTGGTTGCAATTTAATTGGAGAGTTTTAGACCAAGTAAAATCGGATAGAAGGAATGTGTTTGAAAAAATGAAATTTCTGGCTATTACCTCTTCTAATTTGGACGAATTTTTCACGATAAGAGCAGGTAGCCTTTACAACTATCTGGATTACAGCAAAGAACGTACGGACTATTCGGGCTTAAAGGCGAGACCTTTTCGTAAAATCTTGTTTGAGGAGGCACAACAATTCGTTGCAGACCAATACAGGCTTTTTCAGGAACTTAATGAAAGTTTCGAGGAAAATGGTTTCCGTATTGTGAATATCAGAGATTTGAGGGATAGCGAAAAAGAACAAGCGGAGTTGTATTTCAGAAAAACAATTTTTCCGATGCTTACGCCAATGGTGTATGATAGTCATCACGCTTTTCCTATTATGAGAGCTCAGCTATTGGTTTTTGCGGTAGTTACACAATACGAAGAAGCAGGTAAAGCTGTTAGAAAAGCCTCTTTTGTGCAAATTCCCCAAAATCTCCCTCGCTTCTTTGAAATAAATAGGAGAGAAGACGAAGAAATTATTTTCTTGCCCATAGAAACACTTATTCGTTGGCAAATAGGCAAACTCTACAAAAATGTAAAAATTCTTTCCGTGGATTTGATACGAATTACCCGAAATGGAGATTTTACCTTAGATGAAAGTGATGATTTAGAAACCAACTTCATCAACGAAATAAAAAGTAAAATAAAAACACGTCGCACAGGGCGTGTGGTACGTGTGGAAGTCCTTTCTAAGTATTCTGAATGGTTGATGCGTATCTTAAAAGAGCGTTGGCACATAGATGACGATAATATTTTTATTGTTGATAAACTATTAGACCTCACGGGTTTGTGGCAAATTCTCAAACACCCCGAATTTTCTGATGAGTTGCCTGCCCTACCACGTCAGGTTGCCCCTCTGCGTATGAGAGGTTATCAACAAGAAGTAGATTTATTTGAGTTACTGAAAGAAAGAGATGTGCTACTGCATCATCCTTACAATTCATTTGAACCGCTTTTGCAATTATTAGAGCAATCAGCGGCAGACCCCAACGTATTAGCGATAAAGATAACGATTTATCGGCTCGCAAAAAACTCAAGAATCACCAACGCCCTGCTGAAAGCTGCCGAAAATGGCAAACACGTATCTGTGTTATTTGAGCTAAAAGCTCGTTTTGATGAAGAAAATAATATCAGAGAGGCTGAAAGACTGCAAAAAGCGGGTTGTTATGTGGTGTATGGCATAGGTGGCTATAAAACACACACCAAACTCTGCCTGATTGTTCGTAAGGAAGAAGACCAAATCGTTAGATATGTGCATTTATCCAGCGGAAATTACAATGAGGATACTGCTCGTATTTATACAGATGTAGGCTTGCTTACCACAGATGAAGATTATGCCGAAGATGTGTCAGAGTTTTTCAATGTAATTACTGGGCATTCTGTACCAGACCACTACAAAGCTCTGGTAACTGCCCCAAGAGAGATGCGAAGTTATTTGATGGCTCTTATTCGTAACGAAGCTGAAAATGCCAAAAAAGGCTTGCCTTCAGGGATTGCAATTAAGGTGAACTCTTTGGAGGATAAAGCTCTTATTGATGCTTTGTACGAGGCTTCTCAGGCAGGTGTTCCTATAAAACTTATCATTAGAGGAATTTGCTGTCTTCGTCCGAAAAGAAAAGGACTTAGCGAAAACATAGAAGTATACTCCATCGTAGGCGACTATTTGGAGCATACTCGCATTTATTACTTTCATAACGAAGGCAGTCCCAAAGTATTGGGAGGAAGTGCTGATATGATGGTTCGTAGCTTTGATAGACGTTTGGAATCGCTGTTTCATATTACAGATAAATTTCTTAAAATGCAGTGTATCAATATTTTATCTTACAATTTTAAAGATAATGTAAATACCTACGAACTGCAAGAAGATGGGTTTTATCGTAAGAAAGATGCAAAAGAAGGAGAACATAACTTTAATATTCATACAGAATTCTATAAGGTAACAGAAGAGATTGTTCGTCAAGCCAAAATTTTTGATTAGCAATATCAACAAAATTATTAGCTAATGCTTTGGATTTAGAAAAAACTATGTAGATTTGCGGTTCAAAAACTAAAATTTTCTGCAAAAGTCAAAGTACATAGCTTTCCTAAGTTTCTTTTTCCTTAGCATTTGGCTATCAAATGTTTGTGCTTCTTCTTTTGCCTGGCACAAAAGTCATAAGACCGAAAAGAAAAACACAAAGACGAGCCAATATCTCTCCGAATACCAAAATAAGGCTCTGATGCCTGTATTCGTAGGAGTTTTTTTGCAGACTTCTTACTTTCTCATCTTCGAAACGCCTTTCATAGAGCTAAAGTCTAAATTTGCTACACTTAGCAAACCCGTATTTAGAATAGCTTTCTTTGAAAAGATTTTTGAGCATATCATTGCCCCACAAGCCCCATAAAATCTATGCTTTTCTAAAATTTTCCTTAGAAAAGTAATTGATTTCCAATTTTTTAATGAAACTATACATATATTTTAATTTTTAATTTCATCTATTTTTAATTCAGTTTATTTATGAAAAATCGTCCAGTAGTAATTTTTCTGACGGTTCTTGTCGCTATTTTGAGCGTCTATTCACTTTCTTTTACGTGGATAGGACAAAATGTACGCAAAGAAGCCGAACAAAAAGCCACCACAGCCAAAGGAGTGGATTTTGCCAAAAAGCAAGACATTCTCCGTAATAAGTCCTACGAAACAGTTTATGACATTGGTATCGCCCAATACGACTACAACAGCGTGAAAAAAAGAGAGTTAGGCTTAGGCTTAGATTTACGTGGGGGAATGCAATTTACTTTGCAAGTTTCTCACGCTGAGTTACTTAAAATTTTGGCTGGTAGAAGAGCCAAAGAAGCCGTTTTCCAGAAAGCTCTTGCACAAGCTAAAGAAAAACAAAAAGCAAGTTCTAAAAAATTTACCTCACTTTTTGCTGAATCCGTAGAGACTTTGGCTCCAGGGACACGTCTTTCTCGCTTTTTTGTAAGTTCTACTAATTCGGAAATTACCTTGCAATCTACCAATCAAGAGGTGGTAAGTTATTTGGATAAAAAAATAGAAGAAAGCGTTGATTTAGCTTTCCGCATTATCCAAGACCGTATAGATAAGACTGGTTTAGCAAACCCAAGTATTTCTAAAGTACCTGCTTCTGGGCGTATTCAGATAGAGCTCCCTGGTGTAGAAGACCCCGAAAGAACAGAAAAACTTCTTAAAAGCCAAGCTAAATTGGAGTTTTGGGCAGTTTATGATTTTCAGGGCTTATCAGAAGGTTTTGGCAAATTTGTAGAATATGTAAACAGCACAGAAAGTAGCAGCCTTTCCGAAACCAAAAAAGAAGATAAAGCCAATCCTTTTGATAAAAAAGAGCAAAACCCTTTTGATAAAAAAACAGACTCTACAGACAAAACAAAAGATACAACAGATATTGGCAAAAAAGACACAACTGCCACTAAAGTTGATACCAACGGCAAAAAAGAAGAGAAAAAGAAAGATTCAGTAAAAGAAACCAAGCAAGATACAGCCAAAAAGAAAACAGAAGTTACGCCTACCAACACGGCTTTCGCCAAGCTATTTAAGGCTTTTGGAGAAAACTTGTATGCCAAACTCGAAGATACTGCCCGTATCAATACAATGCTCAATAAAGAGGAGGTAAAAGCGATGTTCCCTTCAGATATGGTGTATATGTGGGGAGCTAAAATAAATGATGAGGAGCAACTTTCAAATGGTCAGAAAAATCCTGTAAAAGGCTACTTACCTTTGTATTTCTTGAAAGCGGGCTTAGATGGAGAACCCCTCTTGGGTGGTGATGTTGTGGAGAATGCTTTTAGAGATTACGACCCTCAGAAAGGTTATGGCGTAACAATGATTATGAATATCAAAGGAGCTCAGGACTGGGCAAAAATTACCAAAGAAAACATAGGCAAACAAGTAGCCATTGTATTAGATAGAGGCGTGTATTCTGCTCCAGTAGTACAAGGTGAAATCACAGGAGGAAACTCTTCTATTTCAGGAAACTTCACCTTAGAAGAAGCTCAAGACTTAGCCACTATCTTAAAATCGGGGAAACTACCCATTCCTACCGAGGTGGTAGAACGTGGTATTGTAGGACCTTCACTTGGTCAAGAGTCTATCAATCAGGGTCTTATATCTACTTTAGCAGCGTTAGCAGTAGTGTTTCTGTTTATTTTTGTATATTACAATGTGGCTGGTCTTATCGTTTGGATAGCTCTTATTGCCAATATTTTCTTTACATTGGGCGTAATGGCTTCTTTTGGTACAATTCTTACCCTTTCAGGTATTGCTGGTTTTGTGCTTTCAGTAGCGATGTCCATAGATGCTAATGTACTTATTAACGAGCGTATCCGTGAAGAATTGCAACAAGGTAAGACCTTTGCAGAAGCGGTAAAAATTGGTTATACCAAAGCTTATAGCTCTATTTTGGACTCTAACATTACTACTTTTATTATCGGCGTGATTTTGTATTTGCTCAGTGAGGCAAGTTTGGTGCGTGGCTTTGCGATTACACTAATGATTGGTATTGTTACTTCTTTGTTTAGTTCGATATTCATTACACGTCTTATCACAGATATTTTTGTAATAGGAAAAGGCAAGTCTCTTTCAATGAAATCTGCATTTTTTAATAGCATTTTCCCAAAAACAAACTTTGATTTTGTAGCTATTCGTAAAAAAGCCTATATTTTTTCGGGAGCGATTATATTGGTAGGTACAATTTTATTAGTAGTACAAGGTGGCTTTACTTTTGGCGTGGATTTCACAGGGGGGCGTTCTTATGTGGTTGCCTTCAACAAAACGATTCCTGCAGGTGAAGTAAGAGAAAATTTAGCCAAAGTATTTAAAACAGCTACCGAAGTAAAAACTTTCAATAGTAGTTCGCAGCTAAAAATAACCACAAGCTACCTGTCTGACGATGCCACCGCAGATGCTAAAGTGGAAGCTAAATTAAAGGAAGGCTTGGCTCAATACGCAAACGCCAAACCCGAAATTGTGAGTTTTACAAAAGTAGACTCTACCGTAGCTGATAGTATTTTGGCAACCGCTCAGTATGCTGTAATCGTTTCATTGATTGCAATGTTTATTTACATTTTGGCTCGTTTCCGTTATTGGCAGTATGGGGTTGGGGCTTTAATTTCTTTAGCTCACAACGTGCTGATTACCTTGGCTTTTGTGCCGATTGCTAAAATCTTAGGTTTAAATTTGGAAATAGACCAAGTATTTGTAGCTTCAGTGCTTACTGTAATTGGTTACTCCATCAATGATACTGTGGTAGTTTTTGACCGTATCCGTGAGTTTGCCAAACAAAGTATCGGAAGCAGTAATTTTGCGGGGCAACTCAACGAGGCGATTAACGATACCCTAAGCCGTACAGTCGTAACAGGTATTACCACCATTACAACTACGCTTATTTTGCTATTTTTTGCAGGTGACGTGTTGCGTGGCTTTTCTTTCTCTATGTTTATTGGGATAGTTTTTGGTACATACTCTTCTATCTTTATTGCAGCTCCTGCCGTTCTTGACTTTGCAAGACGTAAAGGCGAAGAACAAGCTAAGAAAGATGCTGAACTCGTCAAAGCCACTGAAGAAGAAAAGAAATAAAATACAAAAAGCAATAAAAAAACC
>JANRLU010000115.1:0-21515 GCA_033762275.1 Thermonemataceae bacterium
GGTACTCCATACCAAAAATAGGTCCGTGTACAGAAATGGCTACCGGATAAGGATACTCAAAAGTATATTTTGAATAAATATCAAGTGTATGAGCCACTGTCCAAGTAGATTTTTCTTGCCATAGCGGGTTTCCTTCTTTGGGATAAAAAGACATTGCCCATACTTTTTTAGTACCATTCTGGACTTGAAAAGCGTCCCAGATAAATTTACGAGAACTCGCCCAAGCGAAGTCTCTCACATTTGCTGCCTTAAAAATCCAAGTTTTACGATTTTTAGCTCTACTTTTTTCGTTTTGCTCCGCTTCTTTTGGGTTTACGATCATCAAAGGTTCTTTTGCTTTCTTGGCATCTTCTAAGCGTTGTATTTGTGTTTTAGTGAGAACTTGGTTGGCATTTTGAAGCTCACCGGTAGCCGCCACAATATGGTCAGCGGGGACATCAATATTTACTTCATAATCTCCAAAAACTAAAGCAAATTCGCCTTGTCCCAAAAACTGTTTGTGTTGCCAGCCTCTCACATCATTATACACAGCCATTCTGGGAAACCACTGAGCCATTTCGTAAAGGTAGTTTTTATCTTCAGGAAAATACTCATAACCGCCTCTTCCGCCCATTTTATTGGCATCAATCACGTAAAACTCCCAATCCAGAGAGAAAGTAAATTTCTGCCCCTTTTTGAGAGGTTCAGGCAAGTCTATTCGCATCATTGTTGCATTTTCGGTATAGGTTAAAGACTTACCTTTTGCGTCCTTTACATTTCCTATCTTGTAGCCATGTGAAGAGTTTTGACCCGTAACCCAACCCATTAGGCTACGCGTATTATTGCCTTCTAAATCAAAGGCTTGTGTTTTATAGGTATTGGACTCCTTGTGAAAAAGATTTTGGTCTAATTGTAGCCATAGGTAAAGAAGCTCGTTAGGTGATTGATTGTAGTAGGTAATGATTTCAGAACCTTTTATCCACTGTTTATCATCATCAAGGCTTACATTTATTTTATAGTCAGCTTTTTGTTGCCAATATTCATGTCCTGGCGAGCCATCTGCTGTACGAAAGTTATTGGGCGTGGGTAAAAGTTGGTCTAACTGCTCAAACTTAGACCCCAAGACTTGCTCAGGTATTTGCTGAGCTTCAAGAGCCAAAATGTTGAGAAACGAGCATACACTAAGAATTATTTTTTTCATATAGGAACTTAAATTAAGAATAAGGTTCTAACGCTTTTTGGGTGCAAATATTATTCTCTACTAAAAAAGCCCCCAGAACTTAGGCGGAGGCTTGAAAAGATTGTTTGAGTTTGGCATAAACCACAGGCGGATTGAGTGAATTATCAATCCGAGTTTCTAATAAATACGGAAAACTTGCAATAAAACTTGATAATTTTCCATAATTTACTCCTTTCCTTCGAAGGGCTGTACCTATTTCTGCCAAATTAGCCCAACCCAGCTCATTGGTACATTCTTGTATAGCCTCTTTCAAGGCACTTTCTAATATATGACGCTCCATAATCTAATTAGTTTTAATTAAAAATTATAGACTTTCGCAAATATAGAAAAACTACTTTTTTAATCAAAAAATAAAAGTAAAAAAACGCTTTTATCTACTAAAATCAAAAAATAAATTGCCTTATTGAGATAAATTGTTAATTTTGGCACAATTATTTATAGCTGATTGATTGGTTCAATTCTAAATTTTATGAAACATCACTATCTTTTATTTTTCGTTTTCTTATTTCTTGTAGCTTGTTCGGGTTCTAAAAGTTTTTACAAAAAAGGTGTAAAATTAGAACAAGCAGGTATGTTTGAGGAAGCTTCCAATATGTATCTAAACTCTTTAGCTCGGAACAGAAACAATATAGACGCCCAAATAGCCCTAAAAAAGACAGGGCAAGCCGTCTTAGATACCAAATTGGGAGAAGTTTTCAAAGCTCATAACACTGATAATCATAAAGGAGCAGTATATGCCTATCTTGACGCTCAAAATTTTACTAGTAAAGTCGCTGGCTACAACGTAAAACTCTCCGCACCACCACAATACGAGCAATATTTTAATATTTCTAAAAATAACTACTTGGAAAGTCTCTATCTGCAAGCTACTGAGTTGCTCGCAGAAGAACGCTTCGAAGCTGCTGACCCTCTACTTGCCGAAATTAAAAAATTAGATGCCAACTACAAAGATGTAAATTCTCTGAAAAGAACTTCCTCCAATGAGCCTCTTTACAGAAATGCAAAAGCTGAACTCTCTGCCAAAAACTATAAACAAGCCTACTATTATTTTGACCAAATCTATCAGAATGATAAATCCTATAAAGACGTACCTACGCTCAGAGAAAAAGCTCGCAAAGAAGCTGCTATTACCGTTTCGGTATTACCCTTTCAGAATTATACAAGGTATAATAACGTTGAGCAAAGTATACAAGGAGGCGTAGTAGCTTCTATTTTAGCCCTTAAAAGCCCTTTTATAGATTTGGTAGATAGAGAAAACTTACAGACTATTCTCAATGAACAAAAATTTGGTCTTTCAGGACAAGTTGATGAGGCTACCGCTGCCAAAGTTGGTGATTTATTGGGGGTAAAAGCCGTTTTGGTAGGCAAAGTAACTAATTTTTCAGAAAACACAGGGCGTCTCCAAAATCAAGAAAAAACCGCTTACCAGAGTTATACAGCCAAACAATGGAATGAAACAACCAAAAAATATGAAAATGTAACAAAGTATAAACCCGTTACTTACCAAGAGTACTCCAACGAAAAAGTAGTGAGCCTTACCTTTGAATACCAACTTATTTCTTCAGAAACGGGACGCATCATGGCTTCCAATGTCCTCACCAAAAGTGTAAAAGATGAGGTACGTTATGCCAGCTATCAAGGTGATATGAATAATTTGTATCCCGTAGATATGAGTGCCAATTTCGCTAATAGAAATCAAATAAATAGTTTCATGCAAATGTTTCAGGGACGTAGGCAACTCAAATCCAGTGGAGATATAGTTTCTTCTCTTTACAAACAAATATCTGACGATGTTTCAGCGGATATTTACAGAAGTATCGGCAAATAAATTTTAAATTATGAAAAAAAACATATACATTATCAGATTTTTACTGATAAGCCTGATAGCTCTTGTAATGGCTTGCAGCCCTCAGACCGTTCAATCGCAGAGGAAAAAGAAAAAAGGTAAAACAGAAGAAGTAAAACCCAAACCTGAATGGGTCTTGGCAAAACCAATAAGCTCAAGCTATTACATAGGTATAGGTTTTAGTTCCAATAAAATACCCAACTACCAACAAGCTGCTAAAAGTAATGCCTTAGAAGATTTGCTTTCTGAAATAAAAGTGAATATTTCAAGCACTTCTGTTCTTTACCAAATGGATAAGAAAAATTCTTTCAAAGACGAGTATGAGTCTGTTGTCAGAAATACCATAAAGAATGAAATAGAAGATTTTGAAATTGTAGATTCTTACGAAAATGCCCAAGAAGCTGGGTATTGGGTGTATTACCGTCTCTCTAAATCCAAGTATGCTGAACAAAAACGCAAAAAATTGGAAAATGCCACTGCTATCGCCTTAGATTTTTTCCAAAAAGCCGAAGAAGCTGAAAAACAAGCCCAAGTAGTAACAGCTATTGATTTTTATACTAAAACTATTTTGGCTCTCAAAGATTATTGGACAGAAACAGTAAGCACTCAAAAAGATGGTAAAATAGTAATGCTTTCCAATGAAAGCTACACCCGAATACAGCAATTATTAGATAATATCAAATTTGCTACCCCTTCTGCAAATGTCCAACTCAAAAAACAAACCTCACAAGCTCCTGTCGTAAACTTTAAGCTGAGCTATTTAAAAACGCCACAAGCCAATATGCCTATTTTGGCAAAATATATCCGTAATAAGCAAAGCTATAGTACTACCGAAAATGGCGAATTAAGTATATTATTGGATAAAATAGCAGGCGTTCGGAATAGTTTCACCTTAGATGTTTCCTTAGAACTCAATAAAATTATTGTAGGCAATACAGAAGATAAATTTCTAAAGTTTTTGCTATCAAGTTTCAGAGCACCTGCACAAACTATCACAATTTATCTGGCTAAACCCACATTATATCTGATTGCAGAAGAAAAAAACTTAGGAGATACACAAAAAAGTAAGATTTTAGCCAATCAGCTAAAAGGAACACTCGCTAACAAAGGTTATGTTTTCGTCAGTAGTAAAGAAAAAGCAGAGGTAATTTTAGAGCTTGATGCCGATACCCGAAAGGGAGTAGAAAACAATGGTATTTTTTTCGCTTATCTCACCGCTAATGTAAAAGCGATTGATGCAAAAACAGAACAAGAAATATTTAACGAAAGTATTTCAGATGTAAAAGGAGCACAAAGTTCCTTTCAAAGAGCAGGTATCAACGCTTACCAAAAAGCTACCAAAGAAGTAGAAGAAGCTATCGTACAAAAACTTATAGAAGTTTTATAAGTCTATTAAGTTAAAAATATGTATTCTATATTTGAAAAAATCTAAATCATAAATAATGGAATTAAAGAAAATCCCTCTTAACGATTTACACGAGAAACTTGGAGCTAAAATGACTGCTTTCGCTGGCTTTTATATGCCTGTTCGCTATAGTTCAGATAAAGCCGAGCACTTAGCAGTTAGGAATAGCGTTGGCGTTTTTGATGTATCGCATATGGGCGAATTTATGCTTTATGGCGAAAAAGCCTTAGACCTTATCCAAAAAGTAAGCTCGAATGATGCCTCCAAACTTAGCAATGGAAAGGCTCAGTATGCTTGCCTACCCAATGAGAAAGGGGGAATTGTAGATGATTTCTTAGTCTATAAAATCAGTGAGCAAGAATATATGTTGGTGGTAAATGCCTCCAACATTGAAAAAGACTGGAATTGGATACAAAGCCATAATTCCGAAAATGTTGAAATGAAAGATATTTCTGATGATATTTGTTTATTTGCCGTACAAGGTCCTAAAGCTACTCCAACATTACAGAAAATCACAAACATAGCTCTCGATCAAATTCCTTATTATAGTTTTGTAAAAGGTAATATAGGTGGTGTGGAAGACGTCATTATCTCGGCAACAGGCTATACAGGAGCAGGCGGTTTTGAGTTGTATGTTGCTAAAGAAAAAGCCGAACAACTTTGGAATGAGATTTTTGAGGCTGGCAAGGAGTTTGATATTCAGCCTATTGGCTTGGGAGCAAGAGATACCTTACGTTTGGAAATGGGCTATTGTTTGTATGGCAATGACATTGATGATAGCACCTCACCTATTGAAGCTGGTTTAGGTTGGGTAACAAAATTCAATAAAGATTTTGTAAATGCAGCCTATTTACTCAAACAAAAAGAAGAAGGCGTAACAAGAAAATTGACTGCTTTTCAAATGATTGAGAAGGGAATTCCTCGTAGCCATTACGAAATTTGTGATAAAGAAGGAAGTAAAATTGGAGAAGTTACCTCTGGGACTATCTCTCCAATGCTCAATATAGGCATCGGATTGGGCTATGTAACAAGCCATTATAGCCAATTAGATACCGTTATTTTCATAAAAATAAGAGAGCAACTACACCCCGCCAAAGTAGTGAAGCTACCTTTTTGGAAAGGCTAAAAATAGTTAAAAAATAGATTTTTATTTTTTTAACAAAAAGTCTGTGGGATTTGAAATCTCACAGACTTTTTGTTTTTCAATGCTACTACTTTCTTGCTCCAAAAAAGAAATTGAGATACATCGCCGCAAAAGTTTGGTAATTTTTTACAGGTTCATTCAAAGAGTTTACATTTAATACCTTCATCTTTTCTGAAAACATCTCTAAAGTGAAGCCTGTTTCTATGCCTGTAATGCTGTGCTTAAAGGCACTCGCTTCAAAAGCTAAACCTATTTTAGCATTTAAGCCTGGCACAACCTTTACCCCTTCCCAAGCCTCTAAAAAAGAACCACGCCCTACAATACGGTCTTCTGTCATCTCCACACCGTACAAAGCCCTGAATTTATCTGCATCACTAAAGTCATAGTTGTAAAAAGGTACATCTTTAGTAACAAATCCGAAAGAGCCCGAAGGAGATAAATCATAACGAATAGCATAAGGTTTGAGTAAGCCCAAACTAAGCCCACCCGCAAAAACAGCATTCACTTGTACGCCTTCCAAAAGGGCTTTTCTGAATAAAACTGCATCTTTGCCAAACTGAAAACGAAAACTATATAAATAATTGGCTTTGCCACGAACAAAAGGCTGAGAATTAGACAAATAAGGGTTAGAATATTTATACTCTTGCGGATGTCTTACACTTACTATTTCTATACCATAAGTGGTATTCAAGCGTGGATTATCTGTTATTTTGGCATACTTGAAACTTACTCCAGCAGGCAAGCCACCATTCGTGTTAAGGTTTACAGCAAAAGAATACTCTTTGCTATACTCCTCTATATCTTGTGAAAATACCGAAAATTGGCAAAGTGTAAGAAAAAAGCTATAGAATAAATATTTCCACATTTGGATTAGATTTGAGGATAAAAATATAAAAAATGACTCAAAAAAGCTATTATTTTCTTAATTTTTTCAAACGAATACTCACCGCATTTTTGTGAGCCTCCAATTCTTCAGCAGCAGCCATTAGTTCTATGGTTTCACCAATATTGAGCAAACCTTTTTTTGTAATTTTCTGAAAGGTAACTTTTTTGATAAAACTATCTACCGAAACGCCGCTATAAGCTCTCGCATAACCGTTTGTTGGTAAAGTGTGGTTTGTGCCAGAGGCATAATCGCCTGCACTTTCTGGGCTATAATTTCCTATGAAAACAGAGCCTGCATTTGTAATTTTCTCAGCGAATATTTCTGCTTTTTTAACCGCTAAAATTAAGTGCTCAGGAGCATAAAAATTACTTATTTCTAAGCAATTATCTTCGTTATCAAATAAAATAATCAAGCTATTTTTTAGCGATTTTTTAGCGATTTCAGCTCTTGGGAGCTGTAAAATTTGAGCGTCAAGGGCTTGCTGTACTTGTTTTACTAATTTTTCCGAAGAACTTACGAGAATAACCTGACTATCAGCACCATGCTCGGCTTGAGAAAGCAAATCTGCTGCCACAAAATCCGCATCTGCGGTATCATCAGCCCAAACCAATACCTCTGAAGGACCTGCAGGCATATCTATTGCTACACAACTTTGAGAAACGTATTGTTTGGCAGCCGTAACGTATTGGTTTCCAGGACCAAAAATTTTATCTACTTTAGCAATGCTATCAGTGCCATAAGCCATTGCCCCAATAGCCTGAACTCCTCCTACTTTATAGATTTTATTTATGCCAACCAGATGGGCAGCAAAAAGAATAGCAGGAGAAAGCTCCTCGTTGCGTGGGGGGCTACAAAGTATAATTTCTTTGCAATCAGCTATTTTTGCGGGTATGCCCAACATCAAAACGGTGGAAAATAAAGGGGCTGTTCCGCCGGGTATATACAAGCCTACTTTTTCTATAGGAAGGCTTTTTCTCCAACAAGTAACCCCTTCCATTGTATTTATTTTTTGAACTTTATCACCTTTTTGGCTTTGGTGAAAGGCATAGATATTTTTATAGGCTTGCTCAATAGCCTTTTTCAGATTTTTATCTAACTTCTTGATGGCTTCTTTCATTTCTTGAGCACTCACCAAAATATCTCCTGTATAATTATCAAACTTTTTATTATATTTTTTGATGGCTTTATCGCCATTTTCGCATATATCTTCCAAAATAGGCTTTACCTGCTCCAAAATATCTTTTGTTTGTTGGCTTGGTCTTTTGAGCAATTCTGCCCAATCTTTTTTTGGAGGATTTTTTGTTATTCTCATAATTTATTTATTTTTAAAAACTGATAGCAAAACCATTCTTTTCATAAATTAGTTTAGAAAAAAACAATACAAACCATAAATTTTATGTGGCAAGAAACCAATAACGAACTAAAAGCAAGTTTTACATTTAAAGATTTTGCGGAGGCTTTCTCTTTTATGACACAAATAGCCATTATTGCTGAGAAGCAAAATCATCACCCTTGGTGGGCAAATGTATATAATAAAGTTGATATTGCCCTCACCACACACGATGCAGGCAATACCATCACCGAAAAAGATAAACTCTTAGCCAAAGCCATAGAAGAAGTTTATCAAAAATATACTTAATATTTATTCTATAACTATTTTTTCTGTATAAAAATGTTCTTTTTCATCAGAAATATGTAATACATAAATTCCTTTGGCTAAAGGTTTGTCAAAATATAATTGTTCGTTGATGTTTTCCTGACTAAAAAGTTGTCTTCCCTGCAAATCACAAATGACTAAATTAAACTGATGTGCTGGCAAACTAACCGTGAAGCCTTCTTTTGAAGGATTAGGGTGTATTTTTACAAGTTTTTTGTATTCAGATAGAGCCGTAGGTTCGGGCACTTCACAGCTACGCATTGAAGCATTTAACTTTTTCCAGATTTCGTTGGTTATATCCATCGAAACAAGCTCTCCACTACTACCATCAGGAGCTTCTCCCATTCTTACAATAACCAAACCTTTACTTGGTGAAATACTCAGCACTTGTCCGTTTTTACCTAAAGCAGAGTAAGTATCAGCAGGGGCATCTGGTAATAAATACCCATCAAACACAACTTGTAACTCAGGTACCATAAAACTCTCTTTCCCATTGAGCCACCATAAATAGCCATAAGACAAATTTTTATTTTGTGAAGTTTGACGAGCTTCATCAAGATAAGCAGCGTTCACAATAGTATTGCTATTCCATACACCATTATTTAGCATTAGTATTCCGAAGCGAGCCATTACTCTGGGCTTACTCCAAAAAACATTATTGTAATCTACTTTCAACCATAAGCCATTAAATCCAATCTGATTTTTGAGTATAGCATTGGTGTATTGTTGTAATGTCTGCCCCGTAGCTTCCTCTATCACTCCATCAAGCAAAGTATAAGGAGCATTGTGATAAGCCCAACGCGTTTCGGGAGCGGCTTTGTATTCCAAGCAAGCAGGTAAAGTGCAGAAAGGGTCAGCAACATTATCATCTAAACCCGTACTCATACTAAGTTGATGTTTTACAAGAATAGCCTCCTCTTGGGCAGTGGTACAGCTTGTCCAACCCACTCCCAAATAATCGGAACTCTTATCATTGATAGAAAGTAAGCCCTGCTCTTGGGCTTTTCCAACAAGTAGCGAAGTAATTGTTTTACCTGCTGAAGCCCAATACCAAACACTATCAGCCGTAAAGGTATCAAAATACCACTCTACTACAATTTTACCATCTTTTAGTACCAAAAAAGCCTTGCTATTTTGCTCATTCAGGTAGTTTTTTAGTACACTCAGCGAATCATTACACCAATTTAAACTTTCAGGACTTGTAGTTTCCCAAGCATCTGTGTCAGTCGGAGGGAAATAGCTAGTTTGAGCTTGCAAAGCTACACCAATGAGTAGCAAAATCATTATTAAGAAGATATTTTTTTTCATAAAGATTGGAGTTTGCAACTTAGATGCCGCAAAAACGAAAAAGTTTAATTAGGAAATAACTGAAAAACTTTATGAAGTTTTTTTTGAATGGTGGCAAAATCCAGAATTTCTTTACTCACATAAATAATAACAATGGCACTTTGCCTGCTTAGCTGCGTCAGATAGGTATTTTTGCAAAGTCTATAAGCTTCTTTAATTCGCCTACGTACAAGATTTCTTTGATGAGCCTTGCGTATATTTTTTTTGGAAATAACAAAAAGCACTTGCGGCAGATGGCTTGAAGTCTCTGCTATTGGGAGGTAGCGAATTTGAAAAGGGTAGGTATACAAAGAAGAACTACTCTTTTGGAATAGTTCTCCGATAATTTTTTTACTTCTAAGAATTTCTGTTTTAGGCAGTTTTTGGTTCATTCGGGTTTTTACTAACCTTTATGTCTTTTCTCGTCAGAAACAGTAAGTTTTTTTCTACCTTTAGCTCTGCGGCTTGCTAAAACTCTTCTTCCATTGGCAGATGCCATTCTTTCGCGGAAGCCGTGCTTATTACGGCGTTTTCTATTGGAGGGTTGGTAAGTCCTTTTCATATCTATTAGGGATTAAACATTAACGACTGAATTTGAGCCTGCAAAGGTAGTTTTTTTTATTTTGAAAATCAAAATAATTTTTTCAAAAATTCTCTAAGGATAACAAATTCTTAACATTTGCTATAAATATACACAAAATTGTAAATGTACTTTTGTGGCGTATTTTCAAACTCAAACCCAATATTATGAAGCGAACAAAACATTTACAAGGATTTTGGATTCTTTGCTTTGTACTGCTTTCTCAGGTAGCTTTTTCGCAAGTTACCACTGCCAGTATGAGCGGTAGAATCTATGATGCCAAGAAACAAGGCATTCCTGGGGCTACCGTAGTAGCCGTTCACCAACCCTCAGGTACACAATACGGGGCTACTACCAGTGAAAAAGATGGTAGTTTTAATATGCCTAATATGCGTATTGGTGGTCCTTACACTGTAGAAATCACTGCGGTAGGCTACAATACCATCAAAAAAGAAAACGTGTTTTTGAGTTTAGGTCAAAATTTAAGTATCAGCCAAGAAATGAAAGAAGAAAACACTGAAATTTCTGGCATTACGGTTACAGGCAAAAAAGACCCTATTTTTAATGCCGACCGTACAGGAGCAGCTACCAATATCACAAGTACTCAACTAATGAGCATGCCTACCATCTCTCGTAATTTTACAGATATGACACGTTTGGTGCCTCAAAGTTCTGGTACAAATTTTGGCGGTAGAAACAACCTATTCAATAACCTATCTATTGATGGTTCTATTTTTAACAACTCTTTCGGTTTAGGTTCTTTACCTGGCGGACAAACTAACTCTCAGCCTATTAGCTTAGATGCCTTGGAAGAAATTCAAGTAAATATTGCCCCTTATGACGTTCGTCAGAGTGGTTTTACAGGAGCTGGTATCAATGCCGTTACGAGAAGCGGAACAAATGACTTTAAAGGTTCTGCTTACTATTTTTTCCGTAATAATGACTTGGTAGCTGACAAAGTAGGCGATACAGAAGTGCCTGTTTCTCAATTTGATTACTATCAAGCAGGTTTGCGTATTGGCGGTCCTATCATCAAAAATAAATTATTCTTCTTTGTAAGTGCCGAATTAGAAAAACGTACTGACCCTATTGGTACTTTTATCGCAGATAGAGGACAAGGCGGTAACGTATCAGCTTTGTCTGGAACAGATGCCGATGAATTAAGTAGCTTCTTAGCTACTCAGTATGGCTATAATACTGGAGCTATCGATGGTTATGATATGCTTACTGAAAGCCAAAAAATACTTGCTCGTTTAGACTGGAACGTAACCAAAAATACAAGAGCTAACCTGCGTTATACCTATTTGAAATCTTACAGAGATGTCCCTATGAGTAACTCTGGTGCTCAAGGAACAAGACAAAATAGTGCAACGGCTTTGCCTTTCCAAAATGGTAACTACAACATCAATAACAACTATAACTCTGTTGTAGCCGAAATAAACAGTACAATTGGTAATAAATACTCTAACAATCTTATTTTGGGCTGGACAGGCTTCAGAGATTTTAGAGGCTCTAAAGGTGGTACTTTCCCTTTTGTTGATATAGAAAATGGTAGTAACCAAACACTTACTTCTTTTGGTTATGAGTTGTTCACTGCTAATAACGTATTAGACTCAGATGTCTTCCAATTTTCTGATAACTTTACCATTTACAAAGGCAAACATACAATTACTTTGGGTACAGCCAACGAATATTACAAGTTCAAAAATGGTTTTATGCCAAGTTTTTATAGCCGTTATCGTTTTGCTAATCTTAATGACTTCTATAATAGTGCACCTGCAGGTACAGAAACCCCCATTGGAGCAAGTACAGGAGCAGGCAGACCAACACTATTTGAATACAGATATTCTGCTACCACTGAGGAAGTTCCTTTTGCAAGATTTGAGGCTGCTCAAGTAGGTTTTTATGCCCAAGATGAGTGGAAACCTAATGACAGAATAAAAGTTACAATGGGTATCCGTGCTGATGTGCCTTTCTTCCCTAAAAGCCCCGTAAGTAACCCTGCCGTTGATAATTTAACTTTTGCCAACCAAGAAAAATTAGACGTAAATAATTTCCCTAAAGCCCAAGTATTGGTTTCACCAAGAGTTGGTTTTAATTGGGACGTATTTGGTGATAGAACTTTACAAGTACGTGGAGGTACAGGTGTATTTACAGGTCGCGTGCCTTTTGTATGGATGAGTAACCAAGCCAGCAACACGGGAGCTTTATTCGGTACTATCAGTGCTTCTGGTTCTGCGGCAGCGGCTTATCAGTTTAGCCCCAATCCTTTTGAGTACAAGCCTGCTGATGCGGTTGGTAAAATACCCGCTTCTTATGAAATCAATTTGAGCGTTGAGAACTTCAAATTCCCTCAAGTTTGGAGAAGTAATTTAGGTTCTGACTATACCTTCGCAGAAGGTTTAACAGCCTCTTTTGACCTCTCTTTCACAAAAGATATCAACGCAGCTTATGTACGTAACGCTAATTTAGTAGCTTCTAATGGTGTAATACCTGGTGATGGTAGATTGAAATATCCAGGTTATCCAACAAGTGCCAATGCTCGTATTAACTCCAATATTACCAATGCCTATGTATTGGATAATTCAAGCCAAGGATGGTCTGCTGCGGTTACGGCTCAACTTCAAAAACAATTTGAAGGTGGCTGGTTTACTTCACTTGCTTATAATTTCGGTCCTTCTTGGGATATCAACTCTGGTTTAGCTTCTACCTCAAGTAGTTTCTTTGTAGGTAATGCCGTGGTAGGTAACCCAAATGACCCTACACTTTCTTACTCTGCCAACCAACAATTACACAGAGTGATTGCTTCTGCAAGCTGGAAAAAAGAATATGCCAAATATTTTGCAACAGGTATCTCTATTTTTGTAGAGGCTCGTTCTGGTAGCAACTTCTCTTATACTGTTGGTGGCGATTTGAACGGAGATGGTGTAACAGGAAATGATTTAATGTATATCCCTCGCAGCAAGGAGGAAATCATCTTAGCTCCTACCAACTCCTCTGATACACGTACTCCTGACCAAATTTGGAGTGATTTGAACGCTTACATCACGCAAGACGATTATTTGAACGAGAACAGAGGTAAATTCGCAGAGCGTAATGGTGCTCAATCTCCTTGGGTTTTCAAGTCTGATTTGCGTATCACACAAGATTTCAAATTTAAGAAAAACACCTTACAACTTACAATGGATATTTTCAACTTTGGTAACCTGATTTCTCCTTATTGGGGCGTGGTGAAAACACCTATCAGAACACAGTTGATAAACTTTGTAGGTTATGAAAGTGTAACAGGCAGACCCGTTTATACGTATTCAGCTATTACTGATAGCCAAACTGGTAAATCAAACGTAACATTCCAAAACGCAACCAACAATTTTGCTTCTCAGTGGCAAATGCAATTTGGTATTCGTTATATCTTTGAATAATTTTGAGGATTTAGAGAATATAAGGCTCTAAATCCTTCATTTTCAAACAAAAACATTAGAAAAATATGAAAAATATAAAAAACATATTGTTGGCAAGTAGTTTAATAGCTTTGGCTTTCTCTTGCCGCCCAGAGTATCCAGAGCCTGAAGTAAATACCTCTTCCGTAGCTCCTTTGGCGAAAAAAAGTAGTAACAATACACAAATAGCAGTGTTTAATGCTTTGTATGATGCCAATCCTGAAGAAAATGCTCTTTCTCGCTTGCTTGTGAATGTAGATGGGGTAGCTTTGGCAAATCTCGATGGCAAACCTGCTTATGTTTGGAGCAAGCAGTTTACCTACAAAGCTGATGGAATTACTTTAGACCCTTTAGTTCGTAAATACCCTGCCCCTAGCGGCACTTTTGGTGCTGCTGGAGCTGAAGAACAATCAAGTACCTATACTTCTAATCCATTTACAACCTTCACAGAAGCTAAGGCAGCAAGTATCATCAATGGTGTAGAAGTAAGCCCAGCCGTTCAAGAGACAGGCGTATTTATCGCAGCAGGTAGAAGAAACATCACCTTTACAGATAAAGATGGTAATACAGTAAGCTCTTTGTTACGTTACAATGCTGATTTCGCAGCAGGTAAGCAGACTTCTATTTTCTTGCGTGGAAGATTAGGTGAAACCACAGGAACGCAAGTGATGGGCGTTACTGCAATTACTGAATCTTTCTCAACACCAAGTTCTGGAAACGCTTCTGTTCGCTTCCTCAACCTTTCTCCAGATGCAACAATTAGCGAAGTACAATTACTAAATGCAAGCAGCAAAGCTCCTATTTTAAAGTTTCCTTCTGCTCCATCTGGTACTCAGTTCAAAGCTGATCGTCTAAAACCAACAGCGGTGGATACATTAAAAGCTATTAGAGATTCTGTTTTTTCACTCAGAAAATACAATCAGTTGTCTAATACCGTAAGTGCTTCATCTCTTGCTAAAGAGGCTGGTCTTATTGAGACAACTAATGATAACACACTCATTCCTAATTACTCTTGGTCTTTGAACTTCGGAGATAAAGGCTTCTCAACTATCACTGCTGGCTCTATCCTAATGAACGTGTACGCAAAAGGGAAAAGACAAACTAAACTTGTACCCAAAGATATAAGTTTTAGTTTTGCAAGTGGTAAAGTATATACTGTGGTTTTCCATGGTACTTACCAAACAGGCTACAAATTGGATATTATCCAACATAACTAATAATTTAATTGATAAGGTTTATTTGCAAAATACCTGAACTCTTTGGGCTCAGGTATTTTTTTGTGACTAATTTCAAGCAATTATCCGTGTTAAAGCAAGGTTTTCATTTCTTTTTGGATAGCCTCACTCAGTTTTTCGGAGGCTTCCACCAAAGGCAAACGCACTTTTTCACTGCAAACGCCTTTCAAAGCCAATGCTTTCTTAATCCCCACAGGATTTCCTTCTACATACATCAAATCATTGAGGCTGAGCAACTTCAATAATAATTCACTCGCTTTTTTAAAATCTGCTTTCAAAGCAGCATGGCTCATTACTACAAACTCTTCAAATGCATTAGCCAACACAGAAATCACTGCCTCAGCTCCGAAACTCATCATAGAAGTTGTGAGCATATCATCACCCGAAATCAACAGAAAGTCCTTAGGCTTGTTGCGGGCTATCTCCATTGCCTGTACTAAATTTCCAGAGGCTTCTTTGGTAGCCACAATATTGGGATGCTCAGCCAAAATGAGCGTTGTTTCGGCAGTAAGATTAGAACTTGTACGTCCTGGTACATTATACAAAACAACGGGTACAGGCGAAGCATCTGCAATAGCCTGATAATGAGCAATTATACCTCTTTGTGAAGGCTTGTTGTAGTAAGGACTAACCGAAAGTAAGGCACTCACTCCCTCAAAATCTGTATTTTTGATATGCTGTAAGATACTTTCAGTATTGTTACCTCCAATGCCAAAAACAATGGGTAGATTTTTAGGATTATGCTCCTTAGCAAAAGCGAGTAAAGCCGCTTTTTCTTCTGCATTGGTTGTCGGAGATTCCCCCGTTGTACCTTGTACTACCCAATAATCCACACCAATTTGGGCTGTATGCTCCAAAACTTTTTTAAAATCCTGAAAATCAATATGTAGTTTTTCATCAAAAGGAGTAACCAAAGCAACTCCTACACCTTTGAGTTTTTCCATTATTTTATTATTTTTGAGCTACAAAAATAATAAGTTTCGCTAATAACCAAAGAAATATGCTTAGTTTTTGGGAAAAAGAGTCTTTTGTAAAATATGATTATATTGTTGTGGGAAGTGGCTTAGTTGGACTTTCGGCGGCGGCTGCCCTAACGGAAAAAAGACCTAAAAAACGTGTATTAGTGGTAGAAAGAGGGGTTTTCCCTTCAGGGGCAAGCACCAAAAATGCAGGTTTTGCTTGTTTTGGCAATCTTACAGAACTGCTTGAAGATATAGAAAATATTGGTGAGCAAGCAACTTTAGAGCTTGTAGAAAAACGTTGGAAAGGTCTCCAAATCCTCAGAAAAAGACTTTCTGACAAACAAAGTGGCTTTGTCGCAACGGGCAGCCACGAACTTATTTTGGATAAAATAGATAATATTTTGCCTAAAATCAATTACCTCAACCAACTACTAAAGCCCATTTTTCAAAAAAATGTATTTCACCTAAAAGAAAATGCCGCCATTGCTCACTTCAGATTTGATACAAATACAGTTAAAAATCTTGTTTTCAATGAGTTGGAAGGTCAATTACACACAGGCAAGCTCATCAATAACCTACTCGATTTACTGCAAAGAAAAGGTGTTCGTTTCCTCAATCATACTTCAGTAAATGAAGTAAGAGAGTTTGGTAACAAGGTAGAAGTGCTGATAAATAATCAAATTGTTTTGCAAGCGGAAAAAGTAATTATTGCTAATAATGCCTTTGCTTCCCAACTCTTCGCAGAGTTGCCTTTAAAAGCGGGTAGAGGACAAGTTTTACTAACAAGTCCCATTAAAAACTTAGCCATAAAAGGAAATTTTCATTTTGATAAAGGATTTTATTACTTTAGAAATATCGGGAAAAATCAAGTTTTATTTGGGGGAGGCAGAAATTTTGACTTAGAAAGCGAAACCACAACACAAATGCTTACTACCGAAAAAATAATGGACAATCTCAAAGAAAAACTCAGAACAATCATTTTGCCCAAACAAAATTTTGAGATAGAACAAACTTGGGCGGGAATAATGGGATTCACGCCCGATAGGAAACCTATCTTGAAAATGCATAGCCCACGTATAGCCATAGGCGTAGGAATGAACGGAATGGGCGTAGCCGTCGGCTCAGAAGTTGGTAATACTTTGGCTTCAATGATAGAGAACTAACCAAAAAAAGCCACAACCGCACAAAACTCAGATACAAAGGAAAATGCAGCCAAATATACTAAAATAGAAGTGGTTTTATCCTGATAATCCTCCAAGAATTTGAAATTCTTGGAGGATTAAAACTTTGCAACTACAAAACCAAATAATTCTGAGTATATACCCGAACCTGATAGGTTTTGAAACCTACCAAATTTGATGTTTTGAGTACAATTACTACTTTTTATAGGCAACAGCTTGAATAGCCTCAATAGTACGTTTTACATTGGGTAAAATAGCTTCAATAAGTGTTGGAGCATAAGGCAAAGGAACGTCCATACTATTTACACGATAGATAGGAGCATCTAAGTAGTCAAAAGCGTGGCGTTGTACGTAATAACTCACCTCAGAAGAGATAGCTGCTAAGGGCCAAGCCTCCTCCAAAATCACCAAACGATTCGTTTTCTTTACAGAAGCAATAATTGTTTGATAATCTATAGGGCGTACTGAACGTAAATCTATTACCTCCACTGAAATGCCCATTTTAGCAGCTTCTTCGGCTGCCTGATGAGCCACTTTCATCATTTTTCCAAAGGAAACCAGCGTTACGTTGGTGCCTTCAAGCGTAATTTTCGCACTTCCAATAGGGATAAGGTATTCTTCTTCAGGAACTTCTCCTTTATCTCCATACATCAACTCAGATTCCATAAAAATAACAGGGTCGTTATCTCTAATAGCAGTTTTTAGCAAGCCTTTGGCATCATAAGGATTGGAGGGCACTACTACCTTGAGTCCGGGGGTATTGGCGTACCAACTCTCAAAGTTTTGCGAATGTTGAGAGCTAAGCATACCTGCATTACCTGTAGGTCCTCTAAATACCATCGGAACGCTGTATTGCCCACCAGACATAGACATCATTTTGGCAGCCGAGTTAATGACTTGGTCAATGGCTACTAAAGAGAAGTTGAAAGTCATAAACTCAATGATTGGTCTTAAACCATTCATGGCAGCTCCTACGCCTATTCCTGCAAATCCAAGTTCTGCTATAGGGGTATCTATTACTCTCTGTTCGCCAAACTCTGCCAGCATTCCTTGGCTTACTTTGTAAGCTCCATCATATTGGGCTACTTCTTCTCCCATCAAAAAAACGCGAGGGTCTCTACGCATTTCCTCGCTCATCGCCTCTCTGAGGGCTTCTCGGAATTGTATTACTCTGTTCATTAGATTGCTAATTGTATTTTATTGGGCTAAAATTGAATTTTATTTGCATTTTTCCAAAAAACTGAGCAAATTTATTTTAGCCAAAACAATATTTTTCGGAAATTCAACTAAAATATGCCTTTGCTATGAATTATTTTTAGTTCTTCCAATACTTTAATTTTCTGCTCGCCATCAAATTGGAAACGTGTTTCTACAAGAGCCTCATAAGGTTCTTGGTCGCCATGTTGCCAACCAAAGGCAATGGGAACAATCACCAAATCACCGTGAATTTTCACCAACATCTCTTCTGTTTTTATGGCATAATGTATATTTTTTCTGTTTTTGTAAAAATTATCTAAATTATTGATAATATGCTCAACGCTATGGTCATAAAGTAAAATATATTTGTGTATAATAGGAGGAAATAAACTTTTAAAACTTTCCCAATCCCGATTTTGGAGGCTGCTCGCATACATCAGTATCTTTTTTTGAAATATATTTATTTTTTCTAAAATAACATTTTTCTCACCTGTTTTTTCAAGAATTATCGGCTCTAAAATCTCGTTCAAATGGGATTCGTTTTTTCTTTCGTGTTTTTTACAAAAATCAAGAATGGCTTGTTGGAGAAGGCTTTTTGCCTCCAATTTTTCAAGTTCTTTTTCGTGCTTTTTACAACTTTTTACGAAATCTACCTCTTGGTTATCTAATAATATTTTCTTTATGGTTTTGTAAAAATCTGTTTGGATTTGTTCTTTTATTTTATCTTTTCTTTCTATCCCTCTGAAAAAATCTCTTATATCTTGCTTTTCTGGATAAAATTTTATCAAAATAGCCTTCATGAGATGAATTTCTGCCAAATATTGAGAATATTTGTTATGAAAACTTGGTAATTCAGTTAGTTTTTCAATACTATCTTTACAAATTTCAGCTTCTTTACTTTGTCTATCTTTCTGAAAGAGCCTGAAATTTAGCAAAATAATATTGAGATGATGTCGCCAAATCAAATTATCAATAGTTTTTTGACTAAAAATCTTTAAATTTTCTTCTATTTTATCGCCTCTTTTCTGAAGCAACTCATACAAAGAAATTTCAGGCTCTTTGTTTTGTAGCTCCAACACGTATTTATGCTCCAAACCAAAAATAAGATTTTCCAGAAAGTAAGCAAAACTCGTGAAAAAAATATTTTCATTTGATAAAAAATGTGTTTTAAGTCTTCTTATCTTCTGAAGAATGGCTTTCATTTTCTCTACATCAACTTTTTTGTAAAGTTCAAAATACTGCCTGATATAAATATTCAGTCTGAAAAGATAATCTAAGCTATTGGGCGAACTGATAAGCTCTTTCTCTGTTTTTATATCTAAAAGATGTTCAAAATTTTCAATTTTCAAGGTTGTTTTTTCATTATTTTGGATATGCAAGAAAAGTAAGTGATAAAATGAAAAATGAGAGGCATTTTGCTCCAAAGTAGACAGGTTATCCAAAATATCGCTTTTTTGCTCCCATTTTTTGAGCATTTCTTCTATACTTTTGGCGAGTTCAAAAAATATTTTTAGCGTTTTAGATGACTCTCCCAAAGAATAGGTTTCCGAAGAAAAAAAACGCATTTCCATGTCATACATTCGGCTGTATAAGCTAAATAATCTTTCTTTATGGGCGATTTCTTGGGCTGCTTTGAGTTCTTTTTTTGCCAGCTCATAACTCTGATTTTCAAAGAGAAATTCCGCTGCATAGATTTTCTTAAATACTCGTTGCTCTGATAGATGTTTTTGTCTTTGTGTACTTAGCTTTGCTAATTCATTTTTTGGGATATTAGCCTCTAAATCAAGGCTATACAAATGTTCTCTCAAATTTTCTAAAAGTGTTTCAGTAAGCTCATCTACCACGTCATTGAAGTTTTTACTACTTACTTTTTTCTTAATTTCATCAAAAAGAGTTTCCTCCAAACTTTTTTCTTCTTTTTGAGCCTCCTTGATTGCTTCAAATAATGATTTTTGCACTTCACCGCTTGGCGTATCAATCGCTGTTTTATGCGTTTTTTCGTATTCAGAAATTAACTCTATTAGCTCCCAAAGCTTTTTAAAATTAGCCGTCATAATATTTTTACTTTGATTTCAAAAGTGTTTATCCTCTTTCAATACTTCATTAGGTTAGGTGTTTCACTTCAAACCTTGCAATTTTGTATCGGTCGTTGCAACACCAAGAAAAAGTATTTTTTAACCCTTAAACTTCAAAAAAAATGGCAAAAAAACAAAACCACAATGCTGACCAGTCCAACGCCAACAAAGGTACAAAAGGGACAAATACTACCTATGATAAAAATCAAGGTAACAGAGGCACGCAACTAAATCCAAACAAGAAGGATAAAATAAAGTAAAATGCCTGCATTTTGTAGCCAAGTAAGAAAAGTAGATACACCAAAAGTGTATCTACTCCACACTACGAAGTGAGTAAGCTATTTTTTTTCAATAACTTTAATGATGAAATATGATGCCTATGTTAAGCCCGAAAATGAGAGAAAAACTTTTACAAAAACTTTTAAAAAAAGCCTCAGAAGATAAGAAATATGATATTTTTTCAGATATAAAATTAGAAAACATTGAGTATAAGCATTGTAAAATTTTGGCAGATATGATGGATTGGGACAGCAACAGCGTAGCTCGCCTATTTGCCATAGCTAATTTTAAAGCTACACAAAGCCTCTCGGTGAGTTCAGAACAAAAAATTTTGTACTTCTTAGGGTTCAAAAGTGTAGAAGATTTGGAGCAAATACTTATCATAGAAGCCGCTTTTGATGAAATTATCAAGCTACTACAAAGTATGAGGTAAAAATTTAATTTAAAGTATATTCTTTTGTAAAGAACAAGGGGCAGCTGAAAACCTTCAAAAAAGAGTAAGCAAAACCATTAACTATTTAAAATTATGAAAAAAATTACCCTAATGCTAATGCTCAGCATTACTACCATTTTTGCCTACGCCCAAGATGATGTAGACCGTGAGCTAAAACAAATGAAACAAGAACTTGCTGGCGGCTACAAACAGTGGGTCTGGAAATCTCAAAAGATGAAATTTGCAATCCCCGCCACAATGAAAGTAACGACAAACAATGCAAATGAGTTTCACGCAAAAGACAGCGAAAATGAGTTTGCTATGTACGTTTGGCAAAATGTAGAAGTAACCGCCGAAGAAATGAAAACAGCCGTTTATACTGTTGCAGACCAATATATGGATAATCTTACAATGGCTGACGACCACGATATAGATGATTTTGAAGGGGCTTATGTGGTAGGAGATTACCAAGGACACAAAACTGTATTTTTTGGACTTATTGATAAACGAGGGGGAACAAACTTTTTCACTATGATTATCTTCAACGAGGCAGATGATTTTTCTGTGGAGCAAGCCCTCAAAATCATAGATAGCATAGACCGCCTATAAGTACGCAAACTAATTTTTTAATTTTTAAATTTTTAAATTTT